>CAJXHR010000012.1 GCA_913054525.1 uncultured bacterium
GACGAATTTTTGGAATATCGGAAACATCTTTGACTCAAAATTTTGTACAGGTGAAATCCTCGCTCGAAGAGGCATTCGAAAGAATAGACAAACTTCACCGCCAAGAGGGGGGAACACGCGGCGTGCCTACGGGTTTTGCCGACCTTGATAATTATCTGGCCGGGCTTCAAAAATCCGATTTAATAGTCCTTGCCGCCCGACCGGGTCTTGGGAAAACATCTTTCGCTCTTGATATCGCAAGAAATGTTGCCATCAGCGCAAAAGTACCCGTGGGATTATTCAGCTTGGAGATGTCTCAAGAGCAGCTTATTGACCGTCTCATCGCTTCTCAAGCCGATGTGGACCTGTGGCGGATTCGTACGGGCAATCTATCAAGCACGGGCGAGGATAACGACTTTCTGCGCATCCAAAATGCTCTTGGGACTCTTTCGGAGGCTCCTATTTTTATAGATGATGCGCCCTCCCCTACTATTATACAGATGCGAGCCATGGCGCGGCGACTCCAGGCAGAGCACGGCCTCGGGCTTATAGTTGTCGACTATCTCCAGCTTATTCAGCCGCGGACAATGTCCGATAATGTAGTCCAGCAGATTACCGAAATTTCACGGGCCCTGAAAGGACTTGCGCGCGAGCTTCATGTCCCCGTCCTTGCTCTATCTCAACTATCCCGTGCAGTAGAGCAGCGCTCTCCGCAAATACCTAGATTGTCGGACCTGAGGGATTCGGGCTCAATAGAACAAGATAGCGACGTTGTGCTGTTTATATACCGCGATGTCAGGGATAATGAAGATTCCGCAAAAAGAAACCAAGCAGAGATTCACATCGCAAAGCATAGAAACGGCCCCCTTGGAAAAGTGCCCCTATACTTCGACGAAAAAAGGGTGAGCTTCAGAGATATGGCTAAAAATTACGAATAATGCTACCCAGCCAACTCCAAACTTTAATATCTCAATTTACACGCCTACCCGGCATAGGCCCTCGCCAAGCCGCACGGTTTGCTTTTTATTTATTGAGAAATGAAGGCGAGATATCCTCGCTTGCGAATACCCTTAAATCTGTCGACGAGAGCATCAAATTGTGCGAGAATTGCTTTTTGCCGTCTTACGATTCGCCTGCTTGCACGATCTGCTTAAGTCCAACGCGGGACAAAAATACCATATGCGTAGTGGAGAAAGAAACCGACGCTTTGAATTTTGAAAAGACCGGTCAATTTCAAGGACACTATTTTGTACTTGGAGGGTTTATTGATCCGCTCAATAAAGAAAGCGTTGCTCACGAACGGTTGAATTTGCTCGTCAAAAAAACCGAGCAAACGCAGGAACCAGTAGAGCTTATACTGGCCCTCACCCCTCGCCGCGAAGGCGACTTTACTTCACTATATATAGAAGAGCAACTAAAGCCGCTCAAAGAACAGGGGGTCAAAATAAAAACAACCCGCCTCGGCCGCGGGTTGTCGTCCGGCGCGGAGCTTGAGTACGCCGACGAAGAAACTCTCAAAAACGCGCTGGAGGGTAGAAAATAAAAAAAATGGCCCCCGAATAAATCGAGGGCCTATTTGAGTAGGAATGTAAGTCCGTTTTATTTTACCTTGTTTGTTATTTTCTTTTTTGCCGCCGGTTTCTATTTTGCGGTAGAAACTTTCGCTTTGGAGACGGTAGCTCGCTTGGGCGCTGTTTTAGCATCCCCGCCATCCGTTGATTTCGCAGCAACCTTTTTCTCCGCACCCTTTCCCTCCTTACCGTTGGTTATGCTTAAAATTTCCACTTCCGTGTAGCTCTGTCTATGGCCCTGCTTCTTGTGGTACCTTTTCTTAGCCTTATATTTGTAAACAATGATCTTTTTGCCCCTCCCCTGCCCCAAAACCTTGGCTCTAACTTTGTATCCCGCAACATATGGAGTGCCTACAATGGTCTCTTTATCCGAAACAAGAAGCGCATCAAAAGACACCTCCGCTCCCTCGGAAACGTCTAATTTCTCTACTTTGATTTTGTCCCCTGGGCTTACAACATATTGCTTGCCGCCGGTTTTGATAACTACGAACATTGAAACTATACTATCATAAACTAAAATTTTATTCAAGTCGCGGAACCCTGTCCCCTTCCGGCAGGCCCGCCTCACCGGCGGGCAGGCCTTTTTGATGCTTTTCGATCTTGCCTATTGTAGAATCCAGCATCTTGAAACTTTTTTCCGCGATGTCCTCGTATGCGCTTTTCGATCTATCAATCCTATCCCCTATGTCCCGGAATCTTTTCTTGAAAAGCTCGTAGCGGCTGGAGAACTCGCCTATCATGAGTAAAATATCCCGTATATTCTCCCTTTGATAGAAGTTTTGAAACGCTCGCTGGATCATGCTTACGAAACTAATAAGGTTATATGGTGAGGTAAGAATTACCCTGCTTGAAACAGCCATATCAAAAATCTCCGGAAAATTCTCATGTATATACGAAGCGATACGTTCGTTGGGAATAAAGAGAATGACAAAGTCCAACGTGTTCTCATTGGGATTTATATAGTCTCTGCTCGTCACCTCTTTAATTTTTTCTTTTATATCCCGCAAAAAGGCTTTCTTGTAGCCGGAGTCATCCTCCGTATCGGGTACTTCAAGCATTCTCGAAAAATTTTCCAAGGGGAATTTCACGTCCATATTCGCCTTATGGCCGTCGGGCAAAAGAAAAGTGAAGTCAGGCCGCGTGGCCACCGTCTCCTGCTTCTTGTTCTTTGTATAGTGCGTCCCTTCAAGAAGTCCGCCGGCCTTGAGTATATCTTCGGCCACCTTCTCCCCGAATTGCCCACGCAAGCGGCTGTTGGACAAAATATTATTGAGCTTCTCCGCGGATGCACGCAAACGCTCGGTAAGCTCGGCTTGCGAGCTCATGCCCTGCTTCAATTCCGAAAATGTCTTTATTCTTTCTTTATCAAGAGTATTGGCATATTCACGGTGATCTTTGAGCTCTCTTTGCATTTGCTCAAAAATCCTATGCACCTTTTCCTCGCGCTCTTTGAAGGACATCGAAGCAATGTCCATGAAATTTTTAATCTTGTCTTCCATGAGTTGCGACGCGAACCCTTCAAAGTTTTTTTCCAGGGACTCATATTTTCCAAATTTATTCCGCGCAAACAAAAAATACGCGGCGGCAATTGCCGCGCCTCCTATAAGTATGCCTATTATAATTCCTGTGATCATGTCTTTTTAAAAACAAAAAACTTATACCCGATAAAATTCCAAACTGTTGAAAATAATATTGCAGCTACTGCCCCTACACTCGCCCAAAGCTGAGGCGGTATTCCTCCCTGCGGCCCTACAAAATTTACAAGCAGGGAAGCCGCGCCGACATTGACGCCAAGCCCCACTAAGCTCACGGCTACAAACTGGCCAAATTCCCCGAACCCTCCTCCTTGCTTTTTCCTAAATGTCCAGAATTTGTTCCAGAAATAACTATTTATTATAGCAACCGCAAATGACGCACCCTTAAATGCGCTGAATTCCCATCCGGCCGCGATGCCGGTAAATATTATTAAACCATTTAGGATGCTTAAATCAAGCAGAGTATTCATCCCCCCCACAATAACAAATTTATAAAATTGATATCCCAGCACAAATATACCTCGGAGCCGGTTTTTAAGGTCGTTTATTACGACAATTCCAATGGTGGACAATATGGGTAGTATAATCAGCGCATACCAGTAATAACCTGGCGGATTTTCATTCGGCCGCAGAACCGAAATAGTCGCGTAGGATAACACGATAAAAAATACAGCGAAGAAAAACCCTATAATAAATGAACCAATAACGTCTGATTTTATTATATTCATGCTCATGCGATATTTTCCTCTTCAGCTTCCTCGGCGGCTTCCGTCTCTTCTTCGGCCACTTCTATCCCTTCATAGGGGGAGCCGAGACGCGATTTGACAATTCCCCAGATGACCGAAACAATCGCAAAAATTACGAAGAAGTCTGCCGCGACATATGGGGTAACAGCGAGAAGGCCCTGGCCCCATAGCACCGAAACGACAGACAAAAAATAGATAGGCGTGGGCCCCGCGATCCACGAAAGAACTCTTTCGGAAAATTTATGGGCAAAGGCAAGATATATGAGGAAAAATCCGTACACCAGAAATCCCACGGCGATAAATAAACGCTCATTCCCTACATCGGAAAGCGTGCTGATATTAAGCTCTAAAAATATAAACCTCAACGAAACGATGTTGATCCATGTAAACGATATCGCGTTTGCAAGAGAGCTTGAAAATCCCCACTTCTCCCGCTTATGCTCCCCAAAATATACTTCAGTCGCGATCCATAAAATAAATATGGGCGCTAAAAACCACCAGACGCCAAGGTCTGTGGTAAATGCATTGCCTATATCATAAAAGGCGTCTATGAATTTGTATGCTAAAGGCGGCATATGGTTTATTGTATCATAAACAGAGGCGAAGCAATATGATATTTTCACACCCCTCCGATTAAATCGGGGGGGGGTTATATTTCAGAATAAAAATAATGTGCTATTATGGTCTTAGAATTTTAACAATAATAATATTGCACGAGCGAAATCCAAAGGAGGCCTTAGATGAGCCATCCGTTTTGTGGGACCGAGGAGGCATGCGAAGACGGCCACCATACTACATTTCCGGATGTTGGCTGGGATTCGTGGAACGGCAAGGCGATTTACATACGGACAACGATTGACGACAGTGTTACGAATAAACAGGCATGCGGGGAAGCTATACGAAGATGGAATGAGCTGGTAGGAGTGCGATTTCTCCTTGTACCGGACAAAGGCGATGTCGAGATACGGCTCTTTGAGAAGCATAGCTACGAATGGCCGTTTAACAGGCCAGAATGGTTTAGGAGCGGCCAGCCCGTTGCCGGGTTTGCTTTCAACTATGATAAAAACGAAACCTTTCTCGGCGGCAGCCCCGGCCTTATAGCGCGCAGTGATATTTATATAAGGAGCGATCAATTCCGGCTTGAATACCGCCAGTGGGTCAACTATTACGCGCACGAGATAGGCCATGCTTTCGGATTGGCTGACCACCCGGAGGATGACATAAATAGTGTCATGTCTTATCAGCCGCAAGGCCGCTGGCTCCTCGGGCCGTCATTTGAGGATGTGCAAAGTATAGCCAATATTTATGGCCTAAAAAATCTTACTGTAAAGCCTAGCGACCTGGACGGCATAGAAAACGTCTCTGTACTTTGGCACCGTGATCGTTACGGACGAACCCGTTATTCACATCAGGATTGGCGAAAATGGAGATTTTGGATATCGGCGATAGTCAATCACGCTAACCCTCAACGCGATGTGATAGCACACCTCGAGCCCTATGAAGCCTATTGGGTAAAAGCTAAAAAAGAAGGCTTCCTAGGATTTGGCAGATTTGAACTTGTAGTAATACCCGGCAAAGTCCACCGCTGGGTCTATATGTAAAAACCCCCGGAATTTCCGGGGGTTTTTGTTTACAAAAGCCCGTTTTAGATGTATGATATTTCTAATACATAATTATGGAAATAAGTTTAGCCGCGGAGGAAATTGCACGTATCGGTGGATTTTCAATTACAAATACCCTCATCCTTGCATGGATTGCAATGGGAATTTTGATATTTTTCGGAGTCGCATCTACGCACAAATTAACGCCCGTCCCCGGACGGATTCAAAATTTCTTCGAGCTTGTCGTCGAGCAGTCGTACAATTTTGTAAAAGGCATTATCGGCTCTGATAAGGATACCGAGCGAGTGTATCCTTTTATTATTACTTTTTTCATATTCATACTTTTGTCCAACTGGCTAGGTCTTATCCCGGGTGTAGGCACGATAGGTATGGCGGGCCAGGGCGCTCACCATTTTCTCCCATTTCTCCGCGCCCCAGCCAGTGATCTAAATACAACCCTTGCATTTGCTGTAATTTCTGTTAGTATAACCAATATATTCGGAATAGCTGCTATTGGATTTTCCAAGCATTTTAGCAAATTTATTTCTTTTAAAAGCCCTCTCGCTTTTTTTTTAGGAATACTCGAGGGCATAGCAGAAGTTGCAAAAATTATTTCTTTTTCCTTCCGCCTGTTTGGAAATGTATTTGCCGGCGAAGTACTGCTCATAGTTATCGCCGCCCTTATTCCTTATATCGCCCCGATCCCTTTCTTGGGGCTTGAAATTTTTGTAGGATTTATACAAGCGTTAGTGTTTTCAATGTTGACGCTTATTTTTATAAAAGTCGCAATAACAGAACATTAAGAGCGATCCGAATTATCCGAATGTACATCCGAATTATCCAAATATTAGGATCATTCGGATAATATTCGTAGATTAGGATCGCATTATAATATGGAACCAGAAACATTTACAAACCTTGCGGCGGCGCTTGCCATCGGCCTTGGGGCGCTTGGCCCGGGTCTTGGCATCGGTATACTCGCGGCAAAAGCAATGGAGGGAATCGCACGCAACCCCGAAGCCGCGCCCCAGATACAGACCGCGATGATTTTGGCAATTGCCTTTGCAGAAGCAGTCGCAATATATGCATTGGTAGTGGCCTTGATGATTAAATTTGTTTAATCACAAATGAGCGAGCTTTTCGAAAACCTTGAAATCAAGTGGCAGCTGCTCCTTGCCCAGGCGGTTAATTTTTTTATACTTCTTTTTGTCCTTAAAAAATTCTTATATAAACCAATGCTTAAATTTCTGCGCGAGCGCAGAGAAACTATAGAGGAAGGACTAAAAAAATCTGATCTTGCCGAACAGCAGTTTAAGGAAATGAGAGAGTTGCAAGCAAAGGAGCTTGCTAAGACAAGAACGGAGGCACAGGGAATAGTTGAGGAGGCAAAAAAACGAGCCGAAGAAGCAAAGAACGAAATAGCTGCCAATGCAAAACAAGAAACCGAGGCACTATTCACGAAAGCCGAAAAAGATATTGACCAGCTTAAAACCCAGCGCATGCAGGAGGCGGAGCAGGAACTCGGGAAACTCGCGCTTGAGGGAATGGAACATCTACTCAAAGAAAAAATGCCCGAGGAGAAAAAGGCGGCTTTGCAGGATGAAGCAATCGGCCACATTAAGAACTTAAAACATGAGTCCTAAAGAATACGCACAATTATTATACGAAACCTTGTCCCCCTTCGGGAGATCCCCCACAGGGGGAAAAGATAAAACAGATGAGCAGCAGGGCAAGATACTGGAACGCTTTAAGGCGCTTCTTGCGAAGAACAAAGATACTCACTTGGCTACAGCTGTTGGAAAAGAATTCGAAAAACTTCAGGAACAAAAAGCGCGAGAGAATGTCACATATATTGCAAGTAGTTCTAAATTATCACAAAGCCAAAAGCAAGAATTAGAGAATATATTCCCCGATCCGCACGAATTTTCCGAGAATCCATACTTGCTTGGGGGTGTCGCGGTGCGGCAGAAAGACAGAATATATAATTCGACATTGAGAAAGAAAATTGAGTCACTCAAATTCTCACTATGACCACACCATTACACGAAAAACTAAAAAAAGAACTCGAGGGCCTGCCGGAAGCCGTGCAGGAGAATTTTGGACGAGTGATTAAGATTGGCGACGGGATTGCGACGGTATCGGGCTTGAGCCAAGTACTTGCGTCTGAAATGATAGCTATATATCCGGGCACTGCGAGCCAGAATCCCGAGGAGATAAACGAAGGGAATGCTGTATATGGCCTAGCCCTTAACCTTGAAGAATACCAAATCGGAGTCGTGATCCTTGGTGAATACGTGGGTATTTCGGAGGGGGATGTCGTAAAAACCACCGGCCGGGTGCTTGAAGTGCCTGTCGGCGAAGGACTTCTGGGAAACGTCGTAGATCCACTGGGAGCGTCGCTGGAAGGCAAAACAATATCGGCATCTGCTTCTTATCCTGTAGAAAAAACCGCGCCCGGAGTCATCGTGCGCGAATCTGTAAATGAGCCGCTCCATACGGGCATCAAATCAATCGACTCGATGATCCCTATTGGCCGCGGCCAGAGAGAGCTTATTATCGGCGACCGACAGATCGGGAAAACCGCACTGATTATCGATACGATTCTCAACCAAAAAAATGAGCCGGAAGGAAAGAGGCCCTACTGTATTTATGTCGCAATCGGACAAAAAGAATCTAAAGTAGCAAAAATAGTGGATCTCCTTCGAAGAGAAGGGGCTATGGACTACACCATTGTGGTATCTGCCTCTGCATCGGCTCCGGCTCCACTCTTGTATATTGCACCATTTACCGGATGCGCAATTGGCGAATACTTTATGGACCAAGGAAAAGATGCCGTTGTTTTCTATGACGACCTTACCAAGCACGCCTGGGCATATCGCCAGCTTTCCCTGCTCCTTCGGCGCCCTCCGGGCCGAGAGGCCTATCCGGGGGATGTGTTTTATCTGCACTCCCGCCTACTTGAGCGTGCAGCAAAGATGAATAAGGAAAATGGCGGCGGCTCGCTTACCGCGCTTCCTATCATAGAGACACAGGCAGGAGATATTTCAGGTTATATTCCTACAAACGTCATCTCTATTACAGACGGGCAGATTTATCTTGAACCGGATTTATTTTTCAAAGGTATAAGGCCCGCGCTCAATGTCGGGCTTTCTGTCTCGCGCGTAGGATCTAAAGCACAAACAAAAGCAATGAAAAAAGTGGCCGGGAAGCTTCGCCTTGATCTTGCCCAGTACAGAGAGCTTGCTGTATTCGCGCAATTCGGCTCGGAGCTTGACGAGGCAACCCAGAAACGCCTCGCGCGAGGCGAGCGACTAACCGAGCTCCTGAAACAAGTCCAATACTCCCCCATGCCTTGGTATAAAGAAGTCGCAGTTATATATGCGGCAGTCAACGGCCACCTCGACAGCTTGCCTCTTGAAAAAATCGCGGAATGGGAAGGTGGATTTTTAAAATATGTAGAAGATATGCATCCCGGTATCTTTGAAAAAATGCAGGAAACTGAAGATCTGGATGACGACACAGAAAATCAATTGAAAAAAGTATTAGAAGAATTTTCACAAAATGCCTAGTACGCGCGATATCAAACGCAGACAAAAATCTGTAAGCAATACGAAGCAAGTCACAAAGGCCATGGAGATGGTGGCGGCTTCAAAGATGCGCAAAAGCCAGCTTATAGCGACGCAATCGCGGCCGTATTCGAAGAAAGCAGTGTCTGTGCTCGAGCATATAAAGATGGGTGCGCCGGATATTAAAAATCTTTTCCTTGACGGAAATCCTGAGTCTAAAAAGCTCTTGGCTATCGTGGTCACTTCCGATAAGGGATTGTGTGGTGGATTAAACAGCGCGGTGATTCGCGAAAGCACAAAGGTTTTTGAGCAGTATAAAAACGATGGATATGAAATAGAACTTTTGCTTGTTGGAACAAAAAGCAAACCACACTTCGAAAGAATGGGATTAACTATTCATGAAACATTCAGGGGTGTGGGAGATTACGTAACTCCTGAAGAGATTAAACCAATTTCCCAATTTTTGCAGGAAAAATATAAAACAGCCAAATTTAATAAAGTAATAGCGATATATACGGAATTTATTTCAACGATAAAGCAGAAAGTGGCGCAAAGGCAAATTCTCCCGATGGAAAAGGATCAGAAGGTCAGTGGTCAATCGTCAGTGGTCAGTGGTCAAGAGTATATCTTCGAACCAAGCCCGCAAACAGTACTTGAAAACCTAATCCCCTTCTTGATTGATATATATATTTACCATATTATTCTTGAATCAAATGCATCGGAGCATTCAGCCAGAATGGTTGCAATGAAAAACGCGTCAGACAGCGCAGAAAATATACTAGATGAATTAACATTATCGTATAACAAAGCCCGCCAATCTGCGATAACAAACGAAATCACAGAAATCACAGCCGGCGTTGAAGCCCTAAAGTAATAATTATGCCTAAAATCACACAAATAATCGGCCCGGTAGTAGATGTGGAGTTTGAGGAAAAATTGCCAAACATCAACGAAGCACTGGAAGTAATGCGAAGCGACAAAAGTCGGCTTGTTTTGGAAGTTGCCCAGCACTTGGGGTCGTCTAAGGTGCGCGCGGTCGCCATGGGCTCCACCGACGGCCTTATGCGCGGTGCGGAAGTTTCTGCAACCGGCAAGTCCATACAGATGCCTGTAGGAGAAGAGGTGCTGGGGCGCATGTTTAATGTTGTCGGTGAGCCGATTGACGGCGCGGGCGAAGTTGAAGCAAAAACGTATGCTCCAATACACCGCAAGTCCCCTCCATTTAGCGAGCAGTCCACCGAAACAGAAATCCTGGAAACCGGAATCAAGGTAATCGACCTTATCGCCCCCATCACAAAAGGAGGCAAGGTGGGACTGTTTGGGGGAGCGGGCGTGGGTAAAACAGTGCTCGTGACAGAGCTCATACGAAATATCGCCCAAGAGCACGGAGGCTACTCGGTATTCGCCGGAGTCGGAGAGCGTACGCGCGAAGGCAACGACCTCTACTATGAAATGAAAGAATCCGGCGTGCTTAAAAAAACATCCCTTGTATTCGGACAGATGAACGAAGTGCCCGGGGTACGCCAGCGCATCGCGCTATCGGGCCTTGCTATTGCAGAACACTTCCGCGATACAAGCGGAAAAGACGTGCTGTTTTTTGTAGATAATATATTCCGATTCACACAAGCAGGGTCTGAAGTATCAGCCCTTCTTGGCCGCATGCCTTCCGCTGTGGGATATCAGCCCACCCTTGCTACAGAAATGGGTGAATTGCAGGAGCGCATTACCTCGACAAAGAAAGGATCCGTCACGTCAGTACAAGCAATATATGTGCCGGCAGACGACCTTACAGACCCTGCGCCCGCGACAACGTTCTCGCACCTTGACTCTACTATTGTGCTATCCCGCTCGCTAACCGAGCTTGGAATATATCCGGCCGTTGACCCCCTCGATTCCTCGTCCACCGTTCTCGACCCGCAAGTAATAGGCGAAGAACATTACAATGTCGCGCGGGAAGTACAGAGAACCCTTCAGCGCTATAAGGATCTTCAGGATATTATTGCGATTCTTGGAATGGAAGAGCTTTCGGAAGAAGACAA
>CAJXHR010000013.1 GCA_913054525.1 uncultured bacterium
TCCTTCTCTTTGCCCAATTCCTCAGCCGTATGGCAGCAATAAAACGCACTGCCCGAATCAAGAAGTTTTTTGATATATTCCGCATATATCTCCCCTCTCTCGCTTTGGCGAATCGGGCCTTCTTGGTAATCCAGGCCGAGCCATTCTAGCCCCTCAAGTATATTGTCTTCATATTCCTTTTTGGATCGCTCTTTATCCGTATCTTCTATCCGCAAAATAAAAATTCCATTATTTTTTTTGGCAAAAAGCCAATTAAAAAGCGCGGTACGGGCGGTACCTACATGCATTTGCCCTGTTGGCGATGGCGCAATACGGACTCGGACTGACATATATTCTAAGTATAACAAAAAATCCCGCGTAATGCGAGATTTTTATCAGGAGGGTTATTCCGCCCTCCCGGGAGAAAAACCGGTCTCCTAGGCCCAAATGCGATGGCATCCAACTGTTCTCCACGCAGTTGCGTCGCAAGCCTAGTACCGGGATTCTATTGTGGGGACGGCTACATCCGGGCTAGGAGCCGCAAGGCCCTTCCCCGCCACTCGCCTTTCGGGTCGTGGTTTATAGAACACACGAACGAAGCCGGACGTTTCCTCTTTAGATCATACTTGGTTCTGCGGACATCATCCAAGCAACCCCTCGCATTGAGCAAGAACGCGTATATCGCGTTCTCCTCCAGGGGAGAATCCATGAACAGAATCCGGGTATTGCTAGCGGCCCTGAGCACGAAGCCCCTGTAGGGAAGTTTTCGTATACCCGGGAGTGTCCCCTCAACCTCGCACTCCAACACCGCACGGGTGCGGAAAAAAGCGAAGCGGCTAGGGTCCTCGCTCGGAGCCATGCAGCTCCTCGGAGATGAGCTGGCGCCGTTCTGACCGCGCGGCCAGAAGCCGGGAGGGAGGAGCTCGGCCCCGATTTTGACTGTACGGGGTCCGGGTATCGAGATCATCCAGCATAGCCGGAGTAGGCTCATCTCCTGCTGGAGCCATTGCCGACAGAGCTCTGGTCCCGGCCAGATGTGCTGCTCGCCCTGATACCATCTGTCGGCACAACGCTTGTGCAGAAGCCTGTCCGCAAGGGGCAACCGCACCAACCAATCAGCGCCTTCGCGCTGACACAGGATGCATTGGGCAATTTCCAGAGTAACCATCGTTAACTCCTTTGTCGCTAGGGTAGCCATTTTTACCTCCCTTTTTTTGAAATTTACCTACAGTCAATGGCTGGGCTGTAGGTATTTGAACTTTTGTAAAGAACCATTTATACCGTCATTACAGCATATAATTAGAAATATGTCAATACATTAATCTTACTATTTCTTCGGCGATTTTGCCAGCTGCATCTGGCTTGGAAAAATTGCGGGCGGCCGAAGACATCTCGGCGGCCTTCTCTTTGTTTCCCAAAATAGAATCTATCAAGCTCTCCAGCATATGAGGCATGATGTTTCGGCCCCGTAACACACGCGCAGCTCCTGCATCTTTATATATTTGCGCGTTTTTCATCTGATGGCCGCCGGCTGCAGCCATATAGGGTATGAGTATGCTCGGTTTTCCCGACGCCGCTATCTCAAAAATAGCTCCCGACCCTGCCCTTGATACAATAATATCCGCAAGCGCGTACGCGCTTGCCAGCTGATCCTGGGAAAGAAAAGGATACAAATGATACATCTTTTTTTCTTCGGAGCTTTCCAGCTCAAGAAACGCGATCTTCTGCATATTCGTAAAATTTTTCTCACCGCACTGATGTATGATTTCGTATTTTTTTATAAAGTCCGGAAGCGCAGGCATCAGCAGCTCATTGATTTGCTTGGCTCCCTGACTCCCTCCCAAAATCAAAACTTTGGGATTTTCAGAGCTAATGCCAAGAACATATCCGGGATCTTTGGGAACTTTTGTAAATAATTCTTCGCGGATAGGATTGCCTGTAACAACAGTTTTATTTTCGGGAAAAAATTTTGCGCTTTCGGGAAATGACACTATTACATGCCTTGAAAACCCGGCTAAAATTTTATTTGTAAATCCGGGTACGCTGTCCGACTCGTGGATGATAACGGGAATGCGGAACAGCCATGCTATCACAACCGGCAATACGCTTCCGTATCCGCCTTTTGAAAATACAACGTCGGGCATAAACCAAAATATATGCCAGTATGCCTGCAAAAAACCGATTGGCAATTTCAAAACATCTACAATGAAAAACGGTGAAAAATAGCGCCTGAATTTTCCGCTTAGTATCGAAACTGCGTTTATGCCTTCCTTGCCAAAAGTCTCTTTAGAGGACTTATCGGGCCCAATAAATAAAAGCTCGGCTGCTTCATCCCTCTGAATTAGTTTTCTAGCAACAGCTATAAGCGGAAATACATGCCCCCCGCTGCCGCCGCCCGTTAAAAGTATTCTCATAAAATTTAGCTATGTTTAGATATGTTCAAAAGTATCCCAAGGCCTGCCAGTGTTACAACCATAGACGATCCCCCGTAGCTAATAAGCGGCAAAGGGATTCCGGTAAGCGGAATAAGGCCTATCATAGAGGATATATTTATAAATGCCTGGGAGATTATCCAGAAAGTGATTCCCAGAGCAAGAAGCCGCCCAAATCTGTCGGGTGAATTTTTTGCAGCCCTAAATCCCCGAAAACAAAGAAACATGAAAAGAGATATCAAAATAACGCCCCCCACAAATCCCGCCTCCTCCGACCACACTGCAAATATCGAATCCTTCATGGGTTCCGGCAAAAAATTGTACTTTTGCATGCCCTTACCAAGCCCTATCCCCAATATCCCCCCGGAACCGATAGCCAGCAACGCCTGATTTATCTGATAGCTTATGCCAAGCGGATCTACGCTGCTATTCATAAATGCCGTAAAACGATCCAGGCGATATCCCGCGCTCTTTATAAGCACTCCGAGCAAGCCAACTCCCAGAAATAAAATCGCTGCCATCTGTGACATACTTGCGCCTCCGATGAAATATATAAATGCCGACGTCAAGACAATAACACCGAGCGTACCCACATCCGGCTGGAATATGATAAGCGTTCCCAATATGCCTACTATCAAAATAAACGGAACGAAGCTTTCGTTCCATCGCTTTACTATGGCACGCCGGGCATCGAGCCATGCCGAAAGGTATATAACAAAGCTAAGTTTGGCAAGCTCTGACGGCTGAAAGGAAAAATCAAAAATGGATATCCATCTGCGAGCCCCTCCCGCTTCGATGGAAAACGAGGGAATAAAAACCAGAATTAAAGAAAATATGGAGAGCAGAAGGAGCGGCAAGGCAAGAGAGCGCCATTTTTTATAGTGTATACGGTATGTCAAAAAACCCGCCAAAACCCCCAGACCTATTCCAAATACAAGCTGATGTTTAAAGTACGAATATATATCGCCAAAGTCCTCCTGGCTTTGTACCGACGAAGCAGACAAAAGGGCGGTAAGACCTACGAGGAGTATCGCAATGATCGTACCCAGTAAAATATAATCGGGCTTTTTCCTTGAACGCATTAAAAAACAAGATTTAGAAATTAGCTATTTCCGGAGTACCCTCCCCCATTGCTTTTTAGTAAATTTCCCCCTTACGAGGGCCGATCCGCCGTTTACAATTACATAGTTTACTCCGCGGGAATACTGGAATGGATTTTTAAACGTCGCGCGATCCCGTATTCTTGCCGGATCAAATACCGTAATATCCGCGAAATATCCTTTCTCTATTCTGCCCCGCTTTTCGAGACCAATTTTCTGCGCCGGCAAGGTGGTTATTTTTTGTATTGCTTCTTCCCAACTGATAATATTCATCTTGCGCACATACCGGCCCAAAAATCTGGGGAACGTTCCGAAGCTTCTCGGATGTACAAGCCCCTCCCGGTCACGTTCCTTTATGCGATATCCCGCTCCGTCAGAAGATATAAATCCAAGAGAGCTTTTCATCGCAAGCTTCATGTTCCGTTCGCTTATAGGCAGGAAGCCCATAACCCTATCTTCGGAAGCAAGAATGACATTAAGCAGGGCGTCGACTACGGAAGTGTCTTGATTTTTCGCAATTTCCTCCAGGGTCTTACCGGCAAATATATCCCCGGTATCTCCGACTCCAATAACGGTTTCTCCCAGTTCCCCTGCCTGCTCCTTCAGCTCATCGCGTATTTTCTGACGCGTTTTATCATCCCGGAGCCGTTGAAGGACTTTTGCCTTCCCGCCCTCGCTCGCCCAGTCCGGCAACAGAAGATATAGGACAGATGCGGTTCTTTTATACGGATAAATATCAAAATCAATCGGCACTCCATCGCTTTTTGCATTTGAGATAACGTCCAATGCCTTTGGAAATTCTCCCCACGCCTTTCTGCCAAGCGCCTTGAAATGAGAAATATGCGAAGAAACGCCAATCCTTTTGGCGGCGCCTACGATTTCTTCTACCGAAGAAACAAGCCCCAGTCCCTCGTCCCGAAGATGTGCCGTGTAAAGCCCCTCTTTTCCCTTAACGATTGTAAGAAGCCGCTCGAGTTCCTTTGCGGAAGCTGTGCGCTCGTGTGAATATTCAAGGCCCATAGAGAGCCCAAACGATCCCTCGTCTATTGAGCGGGCAAGCAAATATTCCATCTTCTTTACGTCTTCCTCTTTTAGATCCCCAAAATAATCTCCCACCAAGCCCCTTCGCAGTGTGGCGTGCCCCGTGAGCGTAGCAAAGTTTAGATCTATTTTGTGACGCCCCACTTCTTCCAGAAACTCCTCTGTGCTTGCCCAGTTTATATTTATACGTGATATATCCTGCCACTTCTGTATAGAGCGAATCGCCTCTTTTCCCGCAAGCGGAGCAAGAGATGCCCCACAGGATCCGCCAAGAATCGTCGTAACTCCTTGCTTTATCAAACTCCGAAGTCCCGACCTTCTAAAAATCGAGGTATGTATATCGGATCTATTTATAATGTCCACAAATCCGGGCACTACAAACTGATTGTCCGCCTTTATAGTTTTCTCCCGTCTTCTCGGCTTGAGATTGCCGACTTCCTTGATTTTATCTCCTTCAATCCTAACATCCCCCCTAAACCTTTCCTTACCTGTTCCGTCTATAATTGTGCCGTTTTTTATTAACATAGTTTATTGAAAGCTAAGCCATACTCCTATTATCGCAAATATTGAGGCAAATGCCCATGCGTACATCACAATGCTTGTCTCTTCCTTTCCTATTATCTCCAGATGATGATGCAAGGGCGACATTTTTAGCAATCGCTTGCCGAGCAATACTTTCCAAGAGGTCTGTAAAATTACCGATGAAATTTCAAGTATAAATATCATACCTATAATCAGAAGTAAAATCGGCCTATCCAGCGCAAAGGCAATCGCGACAAGTAAAACTCCCATGCCAAGCGAGGCCACGTCGCCCATCTGGTATTTCGCGGGCTTAATATTAAAAAGCAAATATCCGCCCAGCGCCCCGATGACCGTCGCGATAAGCAAAGATATATCCATACTGCCTTGCTGAAGCGCTATCGGGAAAAAAGCTCCGTATGCGATAATCAAAGTACCCGCAGAAAGACCGTCTATGCCGTCCGTGATATTCACCGCGTTTGCCATAAGTATCACGATAAACAATATTACAGGAATTATTAAAAGCCCTAAGTCGATATGCCCAAGCCAAGGCACCCATACCTCTGTCCAATCCAGCTTAAACGACATCCACCAAGCAATAATTCCTCCGATAACCAGCTGAATAATAATTTTTTCGTGCGCCTGCACTCCGTGCCCCGGATGAGAGCCCAAAAGATAGAACAATCGTTTATACGCCTGCCACGGAAAACTTATGACATACCATACACGAAACTTGAGCTCCTTGTGTATTTTTATAAAACGTACAATTCTCCCCAAAGTCCGCGGGTGCCGCTCCTTGGTGTAAAATATATTCAGCAGATCATCCGCTCCTCCCAAAATTGCCGCAAGCCACAAAACTCCGAGAGGCACAAAAGTTGTCTCCCTGTGCCAGTTAAAGAGCACAGTAAAGAGCGTTATGACGGCCACTATTATTATACCACCAAATACAGGAGTTCCCGCCTTGCTCCGCCGCGTCTTGATGAGCGAGGAAAAATCCCGATCGTCCTTTCGTACTATTCCAAATTTTTTAAGAAAAGATATGAGCGAAGGTGATGCGATTACCGCCAACAAAAACGCCCCCGTAAAAAAATAAAAACTTTTAGCGATAATTTCTTCAATCATAAAGAACTATTCATAATGTGAAGGCGATAAATCCTCGGACTCCCCTTTTCGTTTATAGTGTGCCCGGTATCGGGCGACTCTTGCCACCCCCAGAGAGATGAACCATTTTTGTTCGTGCCGGACACTTCAATAAGACCGCTTTTCACCCCTTCACCGCTATCTTCCAAGACGGAATGGGCATAATGTATTTTCCGCAAAACCGAACTGTCATCTCTCTCGGTCGCCGTTACAATGATCGCGTGATCAATCGTAGTATTGAAGCGTATTATATCGCCCGGCGCGATTGATTGCATATCCTCCACTTCACGGGCGTTTTTTGGAAGAACAAGCGTTTCCACGTCTACATGAGTAAACGGCCGCAACTTACTGTATAGCCATCCCAGTCCCGATTTTTTAAAATTCAATAGAGAGTAGACCGGCTTTTTATAAAATTCTTTTGTCCATGCATCCAGCACTCGCACAATAAACCCAGAGCACTCGATGCCCAGTTTTCTTTTTCTCATTATATCGCGAATTTCAGATTCCTGCATCCCTGAAAAATCAACATTTTCGAGTTTCTCTATAATTCGCAGCTCGTCTTCAATCTCCTGCGGGGAACCCTTGCCGGAATAGGCAGTAAGTCCCCACCTGTCGCGTCCGCTTCTGGGATTGCGAAAATACGGACACCGGACATACACATTTTCCGCTGCCTTTAGTTTCCAGTAGGCATCGATGACGCTTTGGGCTGATTGTGGTAGAGAATTAATCATTGTCCGATTTTTCTATTGTTCCACTGTTGACGTCTATATATTTCCTCGTTGGGTTTTATAAACTTTGTCCTTGATATAAGACCTTTTCCTTTGTACTTTTTCTCAATATCTTTGAGTCGTAGGGTTTTCCCTGTTTTATTCCTGTAAATTATCTGTTTCGCTTTTATTGGCAAAACTATTGGCGGTTTCGCCAGTTGTCGGATCTCTTTTGCCGGCTTCACTCCCCTGCCTAAACTATCCAAAATAAAATATGCCAGAAGCGGCATTTTGCCGATTTGTCGGTGAAGTTTTGCCTCAAAAGAAATACTTGCGGGTTGATGTGTGTTTACTTCAATAAAATACAATTTTCCTGTCTTATTCTCTATTATAACATCTATCCCAAATAACCCCCTATAATCCTTCTTGTACAAAGCCATGCCGGTACTCTGCGCAATTTCCTGTATTTTTTTAATTTGCATTTTGGATAGATTTCCCGGCGAAGTAAAATCGTTACCACAAGTTGTATTTGGGTTGTTCGTCGCGCTCTTGAGGCCGGTAATCTGCTCGCTGATAGAGCCGGCTATCACCCTACCGCTTTTCAGTACCAGACAATTCAAGGTAAATGTCTTTCCCTTTATGTATTCGGAAATTTTCGCTTCGCGCTTGGGAAATTTCTTTGCCAGTTTTTCCAGGTCTTTTTTTGAATTTATAAAAAATGTCGTATTGCCGCTATGGCCGCGGTTAAATTGCAATACCGAATTATTGACGTTAAACGTCAAATTGTCCAGTGTTGTGGTAATGCTTTTGGGAAAGGGCACAATGTTGCTCAATAATTTATACTGCGAAATTTTATTTTCGAATTGCTCCGCAACTTTTGCCATTGGCGCGAGCAGCTTCCAGCCCTGTTTTTTACAAAAATCCTCGATAAGCTGTGAATTCTTCAAAATCATTACATGCGGGATTGAACCCTGCACGTAAGTTTTTATATATTTACGCACAAAGTCCGACTGCAAAATTCCGTAAGTGCCTTTTTTTATCGCCTCCGCAACTTCTTTTTGTTTCAGTTCGTCCTCCAGGACAACAACATTCACGCCACGATTTTTCATCTCGTTAACGAGCGGACTTTTGTATGGACAAATGATTGTATAGTCCGGCAACACGTCTTCTATCCCCAGCGCCCGCTCGGGATCAAGAGTAATATAAAAAATCGTATGATTAATCGTACGATTCTTGAAAACGTTTGCCAAATCCATACCCGCCCAGAATACCACAAGATACCATTTTTAGCCATAATTCAACCCCGCTTATAAGGCGGGGTTGTGGTTTTGGCACTGGGTTATAAGGCGGGGTTTTGGCAATGATCCTGGGAAAGCTCATACTTGAGCCACCGAAGCGCCGCCACGTATGATCTTTCAACGTAGCAGATTTCGCCATCCTTCCAGACTTGCCATCTCCCAAGACGGCGTGTTGGGTAATTTACCAGCCCAGTGAGCTTGGCGGGTATTTTTTCCGCCGCGAAATGTATCAGTTCCATATTCCTCCTAATTTCTCCTAATGTTCAAAGATCCTGTGTGCGGCTATGAAAGAGGAGAGAGTTAAATCTCATAGCCACACGCAGCGTATTTGAAATCGGGCAAGAAGGAAGCTAAACCTTATATCGGTTACGCTTCCTTCCTTTTGCCCCTTTTTTGGACGACTCTTCCCGCTTCCTCCGGATGCGGTCTATGTCCCTGACACTCGCCCCGTCCATGGGCATGCCCACCTTGCGACGTCCGTTGTCGCCAAATTTTTGATGACGGTTTGGTTTGGAAACTTTTTCCATAATTCACCTCCTAAATGTAAATTTCTTTCCTTCTACTGAACTCACTATTTCATAATGAACTCGGTAGAAGGGGGGAATTTTTTTATTTCTCTAGGTGCTCCCCCGGCACCCTGCGCGACATTATGAGCCCCCGCGCCGGGCTATCTTTGGTATGTCACACTTCATCTCCAATCAGTTTTGTGAACATCTAGCTCTTATCGGGCCAGACGTTCAGACTCACTCCGGCGACGACTGCCCCCACCGTGAAGACAAGAACAGCTACGTCGTTTAGGGTGGGGCCGATGTCCAGCATCGCCCTTCCGAGCAATGCTGCCAGGGCGGTGGCTCCAACCGCCAAGGCTAACCCGCCGTACCTTCTGAGCATTTCGAACCTCCCTCGTTTCGTATTCGTACTGTATCACCATTATAGCATATATGTATAATATTGTCAAGGGTTTCTGCCCCCTTTTCCCGGATAATCAAAAAATGGCTGTCTAAAGCCGTTTAGAACGCGTCTTTTCAACGGCTCAATACTTTAAAAGTATTGAGCCGTTGAAAATTAATCGGTAAACAGACAAACTGAAATTTCTTTACTTGCCCTCGCGGGATTTTGCGCGCGCCACTTAAGAAAACCAGCGAAAGCAAGGGCACTATGAATACCTATTCTATCGGGGACAGTCCCCACTAGAATATTTTGAGCTTCCGCAAGTTCCGTATTCGATATAACAAATCCCCCGCCGCCCGTCTGCTTTATTATTTCAATCACCCGATCTCTGCGGTGAGCAACTTTATCTACAATCGCAGTTGCACGACATGTTTTTTCCGAAACAAAATCTTTATCAAAATAACCCGCAACCGGATGAACTTTTGCGGTCTGCACAGCAAACAACGCAGGTGTCTTTATGTGGGGGGTTGAACCCCCCACATGGGCCTCGTAAATACCTTGCAATGTTGCGCCTGAACTTGTGGGAATAAAGATAGTGTCTGTTTGCGGAAGTTGTTTTACAAGCTCAAGCGCAATATTCTTGTACCCCTCAAGCGCCATGTCATCTTTTGATGCGCGCAGGTTTGAAATCCCCTGCTCCTTGCAAAACCGGAAAGCATCTTTGTTGGGCGTTTTTGTGATATTTAAACTAATATTTTTATATGCGTCGAGGCGCTCCAATTTTTCTTTTGGAGTATTATAGGGTACAAAGACATGAAGTTTTATATTTCCCTCATCGCAATATTTTGCCGCGGAGATTGCCGAGTTTCCGGATGAAGAAATCGCCAATTCGCGCGCGTCCTGCTTGGCGTAATGTGAAATCCAGCGCTCCATTGAGCGGTCTTTATGCGAGCCGGTGGGATTTTTGCTTTCAAGCTTTGCCCAGACATCTATGTTTGACTTTGGGATTTTTATGTTATATATTGGGGTCATGACTATTATCTGTCCCGAGTGTAAAAATGATAAAAATATAGAGCAAAAAGACGCGGAAGTCGGCAGGTGGTTTGAATGCGACTATTGCGGGGTGTCTTTTGAAGTCGTAAAACTCAAGGATGACGGAACAATAGATATAAAGATTATTGAAGAAGAGAAATAGTTCCGTCTATCATCCCCCGGAATCCTTTCTGGCTCATAAATACAAAGGCGACTTTTTCTCTCTTTGCTACAGCCAATTGTGCTGTTTTTTTAATTTCCGAAAGCACCGCGTCGTCGGACTCGATATACCTGCAATTTTTGTAATAGCGCATCAGCCGTTTCGCGAGCTTTTTATTGAAGTCGCGCACCCCTTCATTTGCCGCGCTTACCCTCGGCAGTATCACGCCCTTCGCGCCCTCAAAACAACTCTTGTAATCTGTCATGGCCAAGGCCTGCCTGCTTCTGTTGCCCGGCTCGTATATCGCATATATTGAATATTTGGGAAACATTTTTGAAACCGCATCAAGACATCCCGCAACTTTTATAGGCGTGTGGGCATTGTCATCAATTACCGCGATATTTTGATGTTTTGCCCGCACCTCCTGCCTCCTCTTGATTCCGGAAAAACTTTTGAGCGATGCTCGCGTAGTCATGTCATCAATCTCAAGGCACCGCGCAAGGACTATCGCCGCCGCAGAATTTTGGCGCCATATATTCCCCTTAAAAGGCGTCGGAAAATTTTTAAAACTTAA
>CAJXHR010000014.1 GCA_913054525.1 uncultured bacterium
TGGGATAACCACAACATCAAGGCTGTAAATCTTCCCAAATTCTTCAGCTTCTGTTTCTGCTGTACCGGTCATTCCCGACAGAGTTGAATAGAGTCTGAAATAATTTTGAAATGTAATAGAAGCAAGCGTGCGCGACTCCTTCTGTACCTCAACGCCCTCTTTTGCTTCAAGCGCCTGATGAAGCCCCTCGGAATACCTCCGCCCCGGCATCAGGCGGCCCGTGAACTCATCCACTATCACAACCTCGCCGTCTTTTACCACATAATCCCTGTCTTTCTGAAAAGTGACGCGCGCACGAAGCGCCTGCTCCAGCTGATGCACATAACGTACGCCGCCGCCTTTTTCCTGATCATAAATATTTTCTATACCGAGAATTTTTTCCAGCTTGCTAATCCCCTCTTCCGTGATAGAAACGGTCTTCATCTTCTCGTCCACATTATAATCCGGCCCCTCGGAAAGCTGCGGCACAATGCCGGAAAATGTTTTGTAAAGATTTGTCGAATCCTCATCCGGAGCGGAAATAATAAGCGGGGTGCGCGCCTCATCTATGAGGATAGAGTCCACCTCGTCCACTATCGCAAAATTATAGCCGCGCTGGACCCTTCCCTCGAGCGAGTGTGCCAGATTATCACGCAGATAGTCAAACCCAAATTCATTATTTGTCCCATATGTAATATCCGCGGCATATGCCTCTTTACGCGTGCAGGGGCGTAGATAATCTCCTTGTATTTCAAAACTGCCGGTCGTGTCTCGCTCCTCGTCTGTTTTCTCATTTTTATAATCTGCATCATACAGATACGCCGAATCGTGCATGATGCATCCCGCAGACAATCCCAGCGCATCATATATCTGCCCCATCCACACCATGTCTCTTTTTGCAAGATAATCATTCACCGTAACCACATGCACACTTTTTCCGCTAAGGGCGTTGAGATATACAGGCAAAGTTGCCGAAAGCGTCTTGCCCTCCCCGGTCCTCATCTCCGCGATCTTGCCCTGGTGAAGCACTATGCCCCCATAAGCTGGGCATCAAAATGCCTCTGCCCAAGCGTGCGCTTTGAGGCCTCACGCACAAGCGCGAATGCCATAGGAAGCAAAGCTTCCAACGGGGCAGGCGCCTCGGGATCAATCTGCTTTCTTAGTTCGTTCGTTTTGTTCCGCAACTGCGCATCCGAAAGCGACTCGATTTCCGGTTCGAGTGAATTTATGCTCTCAACCGTACCTTCGAGCTTCTTCACCTCTCGCTCATTGGGATCGCCTAAAATTTTAGTAAATAATGACATGTGCTAATTTTGCCCACGAAGCGAAGCTGAGTGGATGCAAAATTAAGCATCCCGAGCTTGTCGAGGGACCTACCTTTATAATATAAAGTAACATAAAAATAACCCGACGTGAAGTCGGGTCATACCTGCCTGCTACAGGTTTAGCGATGGTGGGGCAGAATCACGGCCGAGTCACTCTGCCGGACAACTCTGCGGTAGAGATTGTTGAGGGCTATGCGCAGCCGCTCATTTTCCCGCGCCTCCGGCGTTTCCGGCTCTTTAAGAAAAGATTCCTCCGGAAAATCCCGCCATCCGAAAAACCTACAAATAGCCCTCGAGCACCATCCCGCCGCCCTCAAGATTGTCCCGATTGGCGCTTGAGAAATATGTATCTGCGGCTCATAAATTATTTTCTCTTGGCCGTCTTTTGAACTAATAAGGAAGATTTTTATTTCTCCGCCCACGCCCCCCGCAGAAGCTTCACATATCTCAACTCTAGCGCCGTCAACTGTTGCATCATACTTCTCATTAAAATCTTTCCGAAGGCGAGTCCAAACAATTTCGTTATTTCCGGTTCTTTCCAAAAGATTCTGCGCATACACATCGGGCGTCATAACAATACCTTCCTTACGTTAAAAATCCTATAAGACATCGGGCGCCGCCGCCGAGCTTGCCGTGCTGGGGCAAGTGTATGGTGGCAATCTCGATATTTTTGTGTTTCCCATGCTTTTCAAGCTCGCGAATTTCCTTTGGCAGGGAAGATACCGGCCCTCGGCGCGGAAAGATTTCCACGTTCTCTATATAGGGAGCATTCAGAGTAAAATTATACGAGTCCTCTTCCTCTATATATTGCATCACAGAAGAAATGCGGGATACGGTAGTAATGCGGGAGACCCTTGCGTGTTCCAGGGCCCAAAGGCCCTCTTTATCAAAAGCGCCCGGATAAAACAAAATCTCGTCTGCTTCACGAGAATAATGCATAACAACATCCAAGTCATAAAAACTTCCATCATCGGGAAGCTTAAGCGGCACCACTTCCTTGCTAAGATGCAGTTCTTTCTGTATGCGATCAATGGCCAGCAAAGTTGTACGCGGGTTATGTCCGATAAAGTATTGATTGGGAGTAGAGACCACCATGCCCTGCCCGGCAAAAAACAAATCCTCGAATATCTCCCCCTCTTCATCCTTGGGATTAAGAAAGAGAACGCTATAGCCATTGTCCACAAGCCAGCTGGCATAATGCTGCCGCTCGGGCCTTCTGTGTTCCGGGGCGTGATTACTCATCACAAAAACATGGTCACCCCCCCTTCCCCACATCGCGTTTGCCGCAAACTGCATATCGCCAAGCCCTTCTCGGGGCCCTATTATATGCACCTTTGCCCCAGCTCTATTTACTTTTCTAAGAAGCTCCGCCCATTCGCCCATGGCTCCTGCGATAGAGGGTTGGTTTTCTTCTCTTTGATACTTATTATATTCACGTTTTATAGGGTGCGCTTTTACGTGGACAGGCGGGCACATCAAAAGTTCGATACGTGGCATATTCATCCCCCTTTTTAAAAGAGCTTACTGCGCCGATTCCGAAAAGCGCGTCGTGTCTTTTGCCTTGCGCGCTCCTCGTTTTTGCTTTGCGCTCTGTTTTCTCTTATACCTTTTAAGTGAACGCTGCATTTCGTCTTTCGCCTCATCAATCGCCTGATGCAAGTCCCATTTAACGCTTTCCGTACGCACACCCTCGACCCCGGGCAATTTTATCTGTATTTCCGCCCTGAATATATCCCCGCTTTGTTGATGCTTAGTCGTGCGGGCAACTTCAACCCAGCATTCTACAGGCGGTTTACCTTTTTCGGATTCTGTACCGACATCTTCTATAAATTTATCGAGGCCCCCAATCTTATCATGTATATATTGATAAATAGAATCGGAAAGCTCTAAATTTGTACCCTTGATTGTTATTTTCATATTTTTTAAAATCCGACATATTGTAATTCCTCTTCTGCTATTATACCAAATTTATCAGTTAAACGTAGTTTTACAAAATTTATAAGCGCCGACACGTCTTGGGACGAAGCATTGTTATAATTTACCAAAAAATTCGGATGTTTTGTACTTACCGTTGCTCCTCCAATAGTATAACCTTTAAGAGAAGCTTCATCAATAAAACAGGCGGTGGGTATAACGGGGAACGGATCATTTTTAATAAGATCGCGAAATCGCGGATATTTTTCAAAGTCTTCCGAATGCATGCTGTTTACGTCAATTGCCTTGAATACGCTTCCGCATGAACCATACTCAAGCGGATGCCGCGAGGCGCGGTATTCTATTGTCTCTTTTGAAAATTTTTGAAGCGCTTTTCCATCCCCCGCTTCAAGCTTGATTGTCGCCGACAAAATAATGTAATCCGGATTTTGTTTGAAAATACTGTCCCGGTATGAAAAATTACAATCTTTATTGTCTATCGTTTTTATGCCGCCATTCTCATCTAAAAATCTGACAGAAGTAATAATATCCTTTATCTCCCCCCCAAACGCACCTGCATTTCCCCGGACCGCGCCGCCGAAAGTGCCGGGGATACCCGAGGCCCATTCTAGGCCCGCGAGGCCGCTATCGATGGTAGCTTTAACCAATTTTGGCAAGTCGATTCCGGCTTCGGCCTCGATTTTTGTATGTTGTCTCCCTGCGGGAGATCCCCCGTAGGGGGATATATTGTATGTTGTATTTTGTATTTTTACGACTAAACCGTCAAATCCTCTGCCCGAAACAAGAATATTGCTTCCCCCGCCCAAAATAAAATACGGCACGCCTTCCTTCCGCGCCCACGAAACCGCTTCCGCTATCTCATCCTCGCTTTTTGCCGCACAAAAATACTTCGCCGGGCCGCCGATTTTGTAGGTCGTGTATGGGGCAAGTTTGATATTCTGCTTTACTCCCGATGGTAATAAAATAGCCATAATCAAGCCTAACATACCACGATTTTCTCAACAAATAAACGGCTAAGCCATTTATTTAGCCATTTAGCCGTTTATTTAGCCATTTAGCCGTTTTTACTTCACGCTCGCACCCTCCTTGTACCAGGCAATCTCGGCGGAGTTTATTACAGATACCATATCCCAGAGCCGGCCGCTGGCGGAGAACTCTGCAGCGCTGATATCCAGCCAGTGGCGAGTGCCGTCACCGTTTATCTCATATACCTTGGAATCACCGGCCGCGCGGACAAGCCAGGCGTCTTTATAGAGCGCAACTGTCTCTTTGGGTAAAACATTCACTACGGCAAAATTCAGGTGCCCGTAAAATTCAAAAATCTCTGCCGACTGTATCCAGCGCTTGTATGGGCCTTTTGTAATATACACCTTATAATCTCCCTCGGCGCGGATGAGAGAACCGTCGGGCAAGTCGGGCAGCTGCGTAGCTTGTTCTATTATGGCAACCGGAGCCATTGATAGCGCGGTCCGCTCGCTAACCTCCGATACGTTCTGCTCGTCCACGTAATCCACCGACACCGCAGGCACAGTTGTTGCAGTCATCAAAAATATCACGTGCGGCGCGTTTCCCTGCGTCCCCTTGAGCTGGGACTGATTTGAAGGAATAATCACTACTTCCGATATGAGAAAGCCAAAATCCTCAACAAAGAAAACACCATCCCCGTCTTTAAGCATTATCTCTTTTACATCCTTGACCAAACCGTCTCTATCATAGACGACATACGGCACGCGGAAATTGCTTGTTGCGGGAGCGTTAAAGTCCAGCCGGAACACATGATCCGCCGGACGCTCGGGCTTGAGAAAAGCTTCGAATCTATTCCAGTCAGCCCGCCAGTCCCTGGTGGCTTCCTTGGAAGCGATAATTTTGCCCGCCGCATCGGGAGGACCAAATTTCACGCGAAACCCTCTCAACGCAGGATTTTTGTAGCAATACGTATTGACTGGCTCTACTGAACAATCATTGACGACTGACGCGATTGTCCAGTTTGTATAGACATCGGAAAATGTCTCGCTGAACCCGAAAAACGCCAGCGCATCGTTGAAGCTTTCAATGCCCGCTTTATCCGTCCGTATCATATGCGCAATTACTGATCTCCCATAATGATCCAGCACATATTGCCCGAAAAGATTGATGGAGGCGTAGTCCTTTATCTTATTTTCCCAATCCAAAATCGCATCCGAGGGCTCTCTGCGAAACACATTAACGCGTGCTTCGAGGTTACTCCCCTCGTACACATCAAGGTTATCATACCCCAAGATCGTAGCGGCAATTTCCGAACGGAATTCATTGAGCCATACTTCTTCCGGCACGCCATGTCGAATCATTTTCTGATTCAAAGTAATCAAGTGCTGAAATTCATGCGCCAAAAAGGACTTAGCCCTCTGCTTCCCTATATACAGAACATTGAGATTTATCATCTCGCGCTCGTTTGATGTTGAAATCTTTTCCTTCAAAAATGCATCCTGCTCGCGCAGGTAGCCACCCGCGTCTTCACCTATACGTGTAAGAAGTATTGTGATTTTAGAATCGCCGTCCACGCCGGGAGTATTTTCACTTCCAAAGATATCGCGCAATCTGGGATATATCACCCAGTCAAACTCACCCGCGAGATTTTGTATATCGGAAAGAAGAGCAGTACGCCCTCCGGGCCCGAGGCCATACCAGTATTGATCCGAAACATACCATCGCGCGCGCAGTCCCGTGTACTGTTCTGTCGCAGTCACGCGCTCGCTCCTTTGCCAGTGGTATGCAGGGTCGACATTGAAAATGACTGTGTCGGCATGCGCGCCATACGCAAAAACAAAGCTTGCGCACGCAAAAAAGGAAACGACTACAAATTTTGTTTTAAAAGATAGCATTATTTTCTCTTGTATCCTAATTCTTCAGCGCTCTTGTAAAACTCCTCTGCCTTTTCTTCGTCCCCCCAAATTTCATAGAGGCTTGCAAGGGCCGTGTGAGAGCCCACATATCTTGGCTCAAGCTCGAGGGAATGCAGGAGAAGCGGCTCCGCCTTTTCGTACTCTTTTTTGAAAGTATATGCCTTAGCAAGAAGCATGTAGCCCTGTTGATTCGCCGGAGAAAGCTCGATGGCCCGCTTGAACGTTTCTTCGCCCTTTGCTAAAAATTCCGGGTCGCGATCCCTTGCCGCAACATAGAAGTCCCCGAGAATTATCGCGTGGCGGAAATCAAGCGGATTTTTTTCGGAAGTTTCGCGCATTACCTTTTCGACGCCATATATCAAATCAACCGGCATTTTTTGCTCCTCATCCTTTTTGATGGCTTTTGTAATCTTTATTGTAAAAAACTCTACGGTCTGTCTATTGCCCATGGGGGTAGCCGACAGACCTCTTTCGTAAAGCAACATTGTCTCGCTGGCCGTAAGCCCGCCCCTGCTTATCTTTACTCCCCAGTTCGCCGCCTGAAGCGACTGGATGCCATACGAGAAAAGAAAATAGACAACTACCACTCCGATCAACGGTACCATCCGCATATCCGGATTTTTAATTTTTCCCGGTTCCTTCTCTCTCCCTAAAACATTACTCCCTACACCCCCCACAAATGCAAGGGTGAGGGCAAACATAATATATGTAGAAGGCATATCGAAAACAAGCATGTTTTGCACAAAATAGCTTCCAAGCGCGGCCGCTACAACGCCGGAAAGAACCCAGTTTTTGCGGTCGCGAAACACCCACCGGAACACCGCAAAAAGTGCTGCGGCAAATATAGCAAGGTAGGAAAAAAGGCCCACAAAACCCGAATGTATGAGATTATCAAAAATCACGTTGTGCGTCCTGTCAAACCAAACCTCATTTCCGCATTCGGATAAAGTGAGGCACGGATTGAAATACTTCGTAAATACGACATTGAAATTTTCAGGTCCCCATCCCAATACGGGCCGCTCTTTCACTCCCTGCCATGCCATCTCCCATACCACCTTTCGTGCACCTATGGTGCCGCTATCGGAAAAAAAGTAGGGCATATTGCCTATGACTGCTTTGTTTTGGGCAAAAGTGCCCCAGATTACAATACTTCCCAGAAAAATTGCTCCTACCAAAAATAAAAGAGCAATGCCGCGCGCCAATTTTATTTTTGCTCTAAAAAAAAGCCAGAAAAGAAAAATAATAAAAAGTCCTCCAAACATTGACAGCATCGCGCCATATGCCGTCGAGTAGAGCATTACAAGCACCAATAGCACAAATCCTATGCCATAAGCGGCTTTCTGTCGTACATCGCGCGCCGCCGAAAAAAGCCAGACGCCAAAAAACAAGTTGAAAAGCAAATATGCCGCCATAAAGCTCGAATTGCCTATGGTCGCGCCGCTTCGCGCGTCAAAAGGAATTATCGCTATCCCGATTTTCTGGGAAAGAAAAATAAGAGCGACAAGCGAAGAGGCAATAAAAGATGCCGTAAGCAATTTTTTCCAGTCCGCCAAAGTCCGGAAGGTGAAAGCAAGCGCGGAGAAGAAGAGCGCAAGATGTATCCAGTTTATCGTACCGGCCATGCGCTCAAAAGTACTCCAAAAACTTCGCTCGGTGTTGATACCCGTAAATGATGTCAGGATTGTGATAAGCAAAAAAATTCCGAGCGTGACAGATACGGCGTTTATGCGCGGACGGAATTGCCTGTTTGATATCGCAAGGAGAAGCCAGGCGGCAAAAATTATTTCGACGAGCATCCAAAAATATACTGTCTTTGGGACGACAAAAGGAAAGAAAAATGAAGCGTGCACCACGAGCGGAGCAAAGAGCGCGATGTATGCTCCCCACCGCACCACCGAAACCAAAAATAAAGCAAAGCCAGGCGCAGGACCGCGCCTGGCAACGCCGGCAGATTTGATTTCGGAGTTTTCTCCCGGCACAGGTATTTTATGTAATTTTTTACGCTTTGACTTTCTTCCCATTTTTAATCAGTTGCTCGTTTACGCGATCCACCACTTTATGCAGCTTGAGATCTATTCCCTGTTCTTTTGCGAATTGCACAAAGGTTTTGATATCTTTCGGCAGGCATGCCCCGGCATAACCGCGAAATCCTCCGTGCAGTACATCAAAGTGAGAATCGTTGACTCTCTTGTCAAATGTAAAGCCCAATTTGACATTGCTGTAATTCGCGCCGAGTTTTTGGCATACATCATAAATTTGATTGGCAAAAACTACCTTATGCGCATAATACGTATTCAGCATATACTTGATAAGCTCCGCCTCTACAGCCGGCAAAATCAGACTTTGGGCGCGGGGCAGAAGGGGCATAATTTGTTCCGCGATTTTTTTCGTTTCGTTATTTGTATATCCTAAAATTTGTTTATCAGGATATGCAAAGTCCTCCTTGGCATATGCCGCCGTTAAAAATTCGGGACTAAAAAGTATTTTTATCTTCGGGAACTTTTTTTGAAAATAATCTGTAGTTCCGGGCGGCATAGTGGACTTTAGAATAGCAACTCGTCCACTTGGAATCTTTGCCAGATTTTCTTCTATCGCGGAAATATCGGCCCCGCGATATACTCCGGGCTTCTTTGATTTAGAATAAGGAGTCGGCAGGCACAAAAAAATAAACGGCTGAGCCAATACCTCTTCGTGTGTATTTGGGGTTTGTACGTATTTATCCCAAATTTTTGCATCTTTGTAGTGATGCTTTATGGAGGAGCCGACGTAGCCGGCTCCGATGATGCCGATTTGAGATGGTTTAAACATTGTTCATTAATTGGCTAATGCCATCTTTTAATGAAACCTTTGGCTCCCAGCCGAGAATACGCTTGGCCTTGCCGATATCAGCAAGAGTATCTCTTACCTCCCCAGGCCTCTCGGGCACATAGGCATGCTTTCCGCCAATAATATCCGCGATTTCCTGCACGCTGTGGTTACTTCCCGCCCCGATATTTATCACCTCTCCTCCGCCGTTTTCAATCTGCGAAGCGAGAATGTTTGCCTCCGCAACATCACGTACATTTGTAAAATCGCGCGTCTGTTTGCCATCGCCTATTATAGTGAGCGGCTTTCTTTCGTCTTTCAGACGCAGAAATTTTCCGATAACGGTCGCGTAATCACCTTCCACATCCATACGGGGACCGTATACATTAAAATATCTTAAAGAGACTGTGTCGAGTCCATAGAGATTCGTAAATTCCCTGCACAGCTCCTCCCCGATATATTTTGTAAGTGCGTAGGGATTAAGTGGTTTTGACGGCATATCCTCACAAAGAGGCAGTATATTCTGCGGTCCGTACGCAGAGGATGAGGCGCTATAAACAACCCGCTTCACTCCCGCATCCCGAGCGGCTAAAAGCACATTGAGGGTGCCTGTAACGTTTGACCGAAAAACAAAGGCGGGATCCTCTATAGAGCGCATAATCCGCGGAATTGCTGCGATATGAAAAACAACATCTTTCTTTTCAAACACCGGCTTTATCGCGTCAAGCTCGGCGATATCCAATTCAAAAAACTCCGCGTCTTTGTGCAGGTTCCCGCGCTTTCCCGTGGAGAGGTTGTCTATTACAGTAACCCGGTGGCCGTCTTTGATAAGCCGCTCAACGAGGTTGCTACCTATAAATCCAGCGCCCCCCGTAACAAGTGTATTCATGTTTCAGGTTTTATGATAATTGATATTTACAAATCCCGCAATCCTGCCTTAAGATAGATAAGATGTCGGGCGTTATCACTATCAAAAAATTTCTGCTTCTCGCCGGCGACGCGGCGTTTCTTCTGCTGTCGCTTCCCGCGACTCTATTTATAGCTTTCGGAACAGAATTTGACCGGCAAATTTTTATTGATCATCTGCTTCCCTTTCTATTTATATATCTTTTTATCCTAATCCTCTTTTTCATAACCGGCCTTTACGACATCCGCTCGTTTAAGTCCGCGACTTCCACATTCTCGACCGTAGTCATCATCCATGGCATAGGCGCAATTTTTGGAATCCTGTTCTTTTATCTTGCCGCCGATTCCGAAATTACTCCAAAAACAAATCTTGCTTTAAATATGATAATCGCCGCCATATCCGTCAGCTCATGGCGCGTGCTCTTTCA
>CAJXHR010000015.1 GCA_913054525.1 uncultured bacterium
TGGAGTGCGCTGTAACGAAGAAAATGAAGGCGTACAGGGCGTAATAGGATCGGATGCAAAAATGATAGGGTTTTATACATACGGCGAAGAAGGGCCGCTTATGGGAAAAAAGGGCACAAAGACATACTTTCACAATGAGACAATGACCCTCGTGGTATTAGGCGATTAATCCTTTGTTTGCTTGCGCTTCCTTGGATATCCGGGGAAGCGCGGGCAGGCTAGAGATTTAGTCCATGAACAAAACAAGGGAAAATAATAGCCCGATACCATCAAAGGCTGGCATATTAAGCATACAGGCAAAGCTCTTTGTGCTTTTTAGTTTTATCGCATTGATTTTGGCAGTCACTGCCGCTCAAAATGATACCCGCATCTTAGTAATTGGCTTTGCTGTTTCTTTATTTGGAGGTTTTATTTTTACGAGAAGGAGTATTATTGAACCCCTAGCTTCTTTAACTAGGGTAGTCCGAAAGATAAGCTCGGGAGATCTTACTATTAGGGCCGAAATAAGGAGCAGAGATGAGATTGGGGAGTTGGCTAGGTCCTTCAATACAATGGCGAACCGCTTGGCAGAATATCCTACTAAGCTTGAGCGAACAGTGCGGAAGCGAACAGAGGATCTCACCGAGGCAAATAGGATGCTTGGAGGTATTAATGCGGAGTTAGAGGGAAGAAATGCAGAGCTTGATGCCGTCGCAAAAGCCCTTGTGCGCAGGGACCTGGAGCTTTCCGAACTGCGCAGACAGCAGGAAGATCGGCTTATAGAGCTTGATGCCGTCGCAAAAACCCTTGTACGCAGGGACATGGAGCTCCTTCGTGTCAACGATGAGCTGCGGGAGCTGGACGTAGCTAAATCCCATTTTGTATCGGTGGCGGCGCATCAGCTGCGCACACCCCTTTCCGCTGTAAAATGGACGTTTGACATGCTTTTATCCGGCGACTTTGGGCCGCTAACCAAAGAGCAGAAGGATGCTGTTAAACGAGGGCGTGACGTAAACAAAGGGACAATCCGGTTGGTAGCTGACCTTCTGGACGTTGCGCGCGTAGAATCAGGCCGATTCCCATACTCATTCAATACAGTAGATATAGGAAAGATTATAAAAGAGGTAGTAGAGATCAATAGGGCCTACGCAAAAGAAAGAAAGATTGATATAATAATATCAAGGGTAAAGGGCGGCAGGGCAAAAATTCCTCCTACAAAAGCAGATGAGACGGCACTGCGAATGGTATTGCAGAATTTTCTTTTAAACGCGATTAACTACACTTTACCGGGTGGAAAAATAGAGTTAGTATATAAAAAAGAAGGTAAATTTATAGAGGTGCGCGTGAAAGATACCGGTGTAGGTATACCTAAACGTGAGATGGGCCGGCTTTTCACAAAGTTTTTCCGAGGCGACAAAGTCGTGCGCATGCAGACATCGGGGACCGGCCTTGGACTCTTTATAGCAAAAAATATTATTACAGCACACAATGGAGAGATAGGGGTGGAGTCAGAAGAGGGTAAGGGGAGTACGTTTTGGTTTAGGATACCTATAAAATAAAAGGGTACAAAAAAATTTAATCAAGGAAAATAAAACTATGCAAGAAAAATCAACTAACCCGAGTAAAGAGTCAAACGCAGCGAAGAGTATCCTTGTTGTTGAGGATGATCAGTTTTTACGCGATCTTATTGTGAAAAAGCTGGAAGAAGAAGGGCTTAATATAATACAAGCGGTTGATGGCGAAGAGGGATTGCAGTTTATCAAGGAAAATAAGCCCGCTCTTGTGCTTTTGGATTTAATACTGCCGGGCATTGACGGATTTGAGGTGCTTAAGCAAGCGAAGAGCGACCCGGAGACAAAGGATATTCCTATTATAATCCTCTCAAACCTCGGCCAAAAAGACGATATTGAACGTGGCCTTGAGCTGGGCGCAAGGGACTTCATGGTAAAGGCTCATTTTACTCCGGAAGAGATTGTGAAAAAGGCGAAAGAGGTATTGGGGTAAGATTTAGCTTTAATTCAACGTGAAAGCTCCCTTTGTTTTTGTTGTGGCCTTCGTTCCTGTTGGAATGCCGGCTATATTTTTTTATCCGGATAAAATAAAATCATGATTTTATTTTTATACGGACCCGATACCTACGGGTCCGGCAAAAAATTAAATGAAATAATTGCGCGCTACAAGGAAGTCAATAAAAGCGGAATTAGTTTCCATGTATTTGATTCCGAAAATCACAATTTTGACGATTTTCGCAATGCCGCAGGGGCTGTGACTATGTTTGAGGAAAAGCGGTTTATCGTACTTAAGGGATTGTTGGCGACAAAAGATTTTTCCGAAAGATTTACGTCCTGGAAAAACAAGGATGATATGCCAAAGGCAAAGGATGTAATATGCGTATTCCATGAACAGGGCATAGACAAAAGAGATGAGGCATCCGCATGGCTTCTAAAAAATGCCCAAAGCCAGGAATTCGATATATTGACCGGCGCGCGGCTTAGCAAGTGGGCGAAGGAGTTTATCGCAAAAAAAGGAATAAAAATTACACAGGGCGCGCTTTACGAGCTTCTTTCTATAACCGGCGAGGATTTATGGATGTTTGAAAACGAGCTGCAGAAACTTAGATTTTATAAAGGAGGAGAAGAGATAAGCAGAGAGGATATCGGCATCTTTCTGCGGCTTCCGGACCAGAGGCATATCTTCGCTCTCATAGATGCCTTTATGGAAAATAATAAGCCAAAGGCATTGCGTCTGTTAAGAGCGCATATTGATGCCGGGGACAACGGACACTATTTATTCTCTATGATCTGCAGTCAATTTCGCAACATAGCCCAAGCGCAGGACTTTCTGGAAAGAGGGGAAAGAGACGCTTCAAAGATCGCAAAAGCTACGTATATGCACCCTTTTGTGGCGAAAAAGAGCATGGCGCAAGCAAGAGCATTTGATAAGGCGCGTATTAAAAAAATCTACAGTCAGATTGTAGATTTTGAGATAGGCATAAAAACAGGCAAAACGGAGCCGCAAGCCGCTCTTGAAAGTTTTATTTTTGCGGGGTAAGCTTCTTGTCCTGTCGCCCCTCCGGGGCGAGCCTCGCCTCCTGGGCGGGAGCGAAGGATCTTGCGATGAGGGATTTTCTGCGAGCCGCAGTGTTTTTCTTAATAACCCCAACTTTAGCCGCTTTATCAAGCGCTTTATAGATAAATGGCAGAAGGCGCTTGAGCTCTTCGTGTTTCCCTTCTTTTGCCAAAGACAGCCCCCTTTTCATAAGGGTTTTTGTTTTGTTCCTGTATGTGAGGTTATGGACCTTGCGTTTCTTGTTTTGCCGCAATGCCTTTTTTGCTGAACTCGTTATTGGCATATTAAGGAATTTATATCATTTTCGGCGTAAAGCGTCAATCGTCACAGCATCCGTAAGTGAATATTTGCCGATTTTTGTCCGTATTAGTTTTTCTAAATATGCCCCGCAGCCGAGATCTCTCCCGATGTCGCGGGCGAGGGCTCGTATGTATGTGCCCGAAGAGCACTGCACCGTGAGCTCAAGCAGGGGCCATTCGTAGTTTAGAATTTTGATATTATAAATATTTATTTTTCGCGGCTCAAGCTTCGGTTTTTCGCCTTTGCGGGCAAGCTCGTAGGCCTTTTTGCCTTTTATCTTTATCGCAGAGTAAGCTGGCGGTATTTGGCTGATTTCACCAATAAATTTTTGTATCACCCGTTTAGTATCGTTGATTGTTATCTTTTGCCCGCGATCGCGGGCAAAAGATAATGAAGATCCGGTTATATCATCCGTATCAGTTTCCGCACCAAAGCGCAGTGTAGCAATATATTCTTTGTCTAGTTTTAAAAATTCTGCCTGCCGTTTCGTTGCTTCTCTCCCAACAAGCACTATCAAAAGTCCCTCTGCAAAAGGGTCTAATGTCCCCGTATGTCCAACTCTGGACTCGCCGGTGATTTTCCGTACATCATCCACAATATCATGCGATGTAGGCCCGGGGGGTTTGTTGACTAGCAGAATGTTTGATGCTGACACGGTTTAATGATAGTGTAAATATGGTAATAAATCCAGAAGGATTGAGGAGGCGTACCTTGAGAAGTATATCGGGATTGTTTATGATTCTGGCGCTTACAGGCATCTTTGTCGCTTCAGTCTCGGCGTGCGGCGGTAGCAAGCCGGCAGAGGAAACGGCAGGCGAGGGACTTTCTTCCATTACTATCATGACTAGCGATGGGAAAGGGCATCATATTTGGTATAAAATTCACAATTCCCAGATTACACTCCAAGATGACAAGGTTTCCCCAAGTAATGTATTGATTATATATCTGGATGGCAATGGCGAGTACAGGGGGTATGTCGAGTCATCGGCAGACGAATCATCCGGATGGTTGAGCAAATCCCACGATGAGGCCTATGAGGAAGCCAAGGATATCCTTGGCCAGATTAAAGGGGGATGATGCTCGTTGGAAATCAAAAATGGATTGGCCCTGTTTGTTCTTACAATTTTGCTGGCATTGTCTGCGATATCATGCGCGAGAGACCCCACGCCGGTAATAGTAGAAAAAGAGGTCATCAGAGAGGTCGTGAAAGAAATCCCGGTCATAAAAGAAGTCATCATAGAGGTCGAGAAGCCGGTCATAGTCACTAAAGAGGTTGTCCGGGAAGTGGTGATAGAGGTTATCGTAACGGCTACACCTCCTCCTCCTGCTGCCGATGAAGCTCCCGCCGGGGAATTTCCGCGGACTTCAGCGGAAGTGACGACCCTGAACGACGCGACGTGGAATGTTTGGTACCGGGTGGATCATCCTCCCTATGAAGCTGTCGAATCATTTGAGCGCAACTTCGGTTATTTGTCGCAAGCGCTAATAATGCTTGAGGTCGCAGAGTCGGAGAATGGCCCGGCCATATTTAGGATTGTTTTCGATTTTTTCAACCCGGATGGCCTGGAAGAAAATATAGTTTTTGATTTCGTTAATCTCGCCGAAGGACGCATCGCCTACGAGGAAGGAAATGCTACCCCCCCTTCTCTCTTATCTGGTTGGACAGAATTCAGTTAACAAGCGGGAAGTATTACATATCGCAGCTCAGCTTCTCGCGCATGCTGTGGCAGATGAAATAAAATAAGGCCCGAGATTATCACGGCTCGCAATCATTATGATGCGAGCTTTTTTATTTATCCTGAGTGTATCGAAGGATTTTGTCGCGCAATTCAGCTGCGCGTTCAAAGTTCATTTCTTTCGCGGCTTTTTTCATTTCCGTTTCTAAGTATTTAAGGGAGGCATTGTTTAATTGTTTAGTTTCGTTGTTGCCGGTTGTCAGTTGTCTCCCTGCGGGAGATCCCCCGTAGGGGGACTTGTTGTCGGTTGCGACAATTTCTTCGGGAAATTGTTCTAGCGGTTTTTCAATGCTTTTGGGGGTAATATTATGCTTCTTGTTATATTTTTCCTGAATCTTCCTTCTCCGGTTTGTCTCTCTTATCGCCCGTTTCATTGAGCCGGTCATTGTGTCGGCATACATAATGACATGCCCTTCCACATGGCGTGCCGCACGGCCCATTGTCTGGATAAGGGTAGTGTCATTGCGAAGAAATCCCTCTTTGTCCGCATCTAAAATCACAACGAGCGACACCTCGGGAAGATCGAGGCCTTCGCGCAGAAGATTGATGCCGACTAGCGCATCAATCTTGCCGGATCGCAAATCGTGCAAAATTTTCGGGCGTTCAAGCGTGTGAATTTCCGAATGCAGATAATACGCCTTGATATCCCGCTCCACCAGGTACTCGGCAATGTCCTCGGCAAGGCGCTTTGTTATAGTTGTGACAAGTATTCTTTGATTTTTTGCAACCCTTGCCTTTATATCTTTTATCAGATGTTTCATCTGATTTTGTGTTTTTCGCACTTCAATGGAAGGGTCAAGCAGGCCCGTCGGCCTGATTAACTGCTCCACTATGTGGGGGGTTGAACCCCCCACATATCGCGAGGCTTTTTTAATCTCGTATTCTGCGGGAGTCGCGGAAACATATACAGTTTGGCCGATTCTTTTATTAAACTCATCAAATCTAAGGGGCCTGTTGTCTATTGCCGAAGGCAGGCGGAAGCCATGTTCTATAAGAGTTTGCTTTCGCGATCTGTCCCCGAAATACATTCCTCGAAGCTGGGGCATGCTCATATGCGACTCATCTATAAAAGTAAGAAAGTTGCTGTATCCCGCGTGAGTGTAGAAATCAAGAAGCGTGTAGGGGGCTTCGCCCGGCTTTCGGAAATCAAGGTGCTGGGAGTAGTTTTCAATACCGTGGCAAAATCCGGTTTCCTCTATCATCTCAAGGTCAAAGCTTGTTTTTTGTTCTAGCCGCTGTGCCTCCAGAAGCTTGCCTTGTTTTTTGAGGAGGCGCAGATGGTCATGGAGTTCATTTCGTATGTTTGTGATCGCGATTTTTTGTTTATCGTCTGGAGTGGCCCAAAAGTGGGCGGGGAATAGGCGGGTATATTGTATGTCGGGGGTTGTCTCCCTGCGGGAGATCCCCCGTAGGGGGATATATTGGGGGTTGAGCTTATCTGGCCTGCCTTCGTTTATTTTGGAGATTTTGTTTTGGGAGATTTCAATGATTGTAACTTTTTCTCCGGTTGCAGGGTATGCTTCTATACGCTCGCCTCTGGCACGGAACTGGCCGGGTTTCGGATCAATTTCGTTGCGCGTGTAGCCGAGGGTTACAAGATGGGATAGTAATTCTTTCCGAGATATTGTTTGATTAAGCGATAATTTAAGGCTTAGGTCGCTGTAATCCTCCGGCGAGCCGATGTTATAGATGCAAGATACAGAAGCTACGACAATAACATCGTTTCGCGACAGTAGGTCCTGTGTTGTGGCATGGCGCATCTGGTCGATTTTCTCATTGATTCGCGCGTCTTTTTGGATATATGTGTTTGATTGGGGAATGTATGCCTCGGGCTGATAATAGTCATAGTAGCTTACGAAATAATGTACCGCGCTATTTGGAAAAAATTCTTTAAATTCGCGGTAAAGCTGCCAGGCAAGGGTTTTATTATGGGAAATTACGAGCACGGGGCGCTGTACTTTTTCTATCACCCCAGCCATACTGTACGTCTTGCCGCTGCCAGTCACGCCCAAAAGCACCTGATCTTTTGCGTCGGACATAATTGCTTGAGATAATCGCTGTATAGCCGCGGGCTGATCTCCCGTCGGCTTAAAATTTGACTTTAATTTAAACCTTGACATATTCTTATAATTTGTTATTGTATCATAGAATTCTTGGAAAGAGAAGGAATAAGAATGAAAAATATAGCGGAAACGATAATTCTTGCCAGTAACAGAGGGCCGGTAGAGCATATTATTCATGAAGACGGGTCTTTTACAACGGAGAGAGGAAGAGGAGGGCTTGTCACAGCGCTGCAGTCCTTAGGTATTCAGGCTAAATATCTATGGGTTTCTGCGGCAATGACTGAAGGCGATCGTGCTGTAGCAAATCTACAGATGCCTGATGAGGAAAAAAATATACAATCTCGTTATGTAACGATTCCCAAAGAGCAGTACAACAAATACTACAACAAAATAGCAAACCCGCTACTTTGGTTTGTACAGCACAATATGTGGAACTCTCCGTATGCTCCCGATATAGATAAAAACGTATGGGACGCATGGGAGAACGGCTATGTACCGGTGAACGAAGCATTTGCAGGCGAGATTATTAAGTTAGCAGGCCAATCCTTTGACGCTCCCATCATGATACAAGATTATCATCTGTATCTTGTCGACAGAATGGTGCGAAAAGCCATGCCGGAAGCAGTGATAACTCATTTTATTCATATCCCTTGGCCAGGTCCGTTCTGCTGGAGGATGCTTCCGGAAAAAATGGTGCTTGATATTCTAAACTCCCTTCTGTCTTGCGACATTGTGGGATTTCAGACAAAACGCGACGCAAAAGCATTTCTTGCAACATGCGAGGAGTTCCTTAATTTTCTGCATTCATTCGAAATAAATTACAAAGAACAGGCAATCACATATAATGGCAGAACGACGCATATCCGATCTTATCCGATATCTATAAACTTAGAAGAAACAAGGACTCTTGCGTATTCCGAGGAAGCCGACTCTTATATAGAAGCACTAGGACCGTATCTTAAAGAAAAGACTATTGTTCGCGTTGACCGCATGGATCCAAGCAAGAATATTATCAGGGGATTCATGGCATACGATAAATTATTGGCGCAGTATCCGGAGTGGAGAGGGCGAGTTTCATTTTTTGCATTTCTTGTTCCCTCTCGAGAGGATATTCAAGTATACCGGGACTATCGCAGTGAGGTGGAAGATATTATAGAAGAAATTAATAATCGCTACGGAAGCGAGGAATGGCAGCCAGTAACGGCATTTTTTGAAGACAATCAAACGCAAGCATTTGTTGCCATGCGAATATGCGATGTTCTTATGGTAAATCCGATAGCAGACGGTATGAATCTTGTTGCCAAAGAGGGATCGATAGTAAACGAAAACAACGGAGTTATTATACTCTCAAGATCTGCCGGCGCTTTTGAAGAATTAGAACCGGGAGTATTGGCCGTATCAGCGGCTGATACAGAAGGCATGTTTGAGGCCTTGTATACGGCCTTATGCATGGAAGAAGGCCCAAGGAAAGTAAAGAGCCATTTTTTGCGCAATGCCGTAGAGAATAACGATATAAACAAGTGGCTCGCGCAGCAGCTTGAAGACATTGCGACCTTAACATAACCAGACAATTAAAAAAGACGAGAAACCCTCGTCTTTTTGCTTATTAAACTAGGCATATAAAAAAACAGCCAATATTTAGTATGGCTGTTTTTGCCGGAGGACTATTCATTAGTACTGACTAGGACTGTGTAAACGCCTTTTGCGCGGGGCACAACCTCGCTTTCAAAGTTGAGGTAGGTCTCTATGTATATTTTAATTTCTTCATCTGATGTTTTTTGATACGCAAACGGGACAGGGTTCCACCCGACCATTTTTATTAACCTCTCTTTTTCGACAAGTTTCGATTCCAGTCCGTCAAATCGTATTTTAAGCGCGTTGAGGGTCATTGCAAAGTCATCTTTTACTTCTTTGCTGGTCATAAGCACCACACGATGAGGAGAGTGCTCTGCTTTTGGCAGAAAAAAGAACGAAAGAGCATGGTCCCACGTGAAGATTTGCGCGAACGAGTCCGTGTTCTCATAGAAGTCGTCGTGAGAAATATCGGCTACCCATAGGCCCCCGCCTTCCTCCTCGAAGCCATAAAGAAGCGCGTAGAAGAATCTGCCGTCTTCGCTGAAAAATCCGGAGTGGCCATACAGGCGCTCATCGCCCGCAGGCGCGTAGGAGCTTTGAGGCAGGGGATAGCGGACTATTTTATAGTTATCCGGGTCATTGATATCAAAAAGGTACACGGACTGCCATCTTGGATCAGGATTGTCGGATTCTCTGTCGGGCCAGCCGTCGATACTTGCAAAGAATAAATCCGGGTCCCTGGGGTGCTTTGCAAACATGACATGATCCCCCGGGAAAATGTACAGTATCTCGCTTTCCCCATCTTTTGTCGCTTCCATAAGCATGTTTCTTCTACTTTCTTCCGGCTCGGATGCTTTTGAAAGTATAAATCGCAAGACATCTCCATCTTCGGAAATCGTCCAAACCTTGTCGCAGGGATCAATTACATCGCTAAAGCCGCGATCTCTTATCCGGGCTGTTGCCCAGAGCCAAGTGTATCTAAGATGTGTAATTTCTGATTCCTCTTCAAGCGGCTCCTCATCAAGCTCTCCATAGTTATTTGCAAGGGCTCTGATATATGAGATTTCTTTTAGAGCCCTATGATAAAACTCGCACCTCTTTACCAGAAGCTCTCCCGGAGGGTTGCGCCACTCGGTGCTGGGGAAAGATGTAATTTCTTCCTCATACGCCCTATACTCTTTGCCTATTCGAGAATCGCTCAAGAGAAATGCTCTGGGATCCACATGGAAGTAGGTCGGCGTGATTTGGTCCGGGTTTTGAGCTTGCCACTCTTGCGGTATTTTATCCGGTATAATAAGGAGCGTGCCGTCCGGGAAGACCTTGGAAACAAGTCCGCTCATTGTCTTTCCTGGGAGATACTCAAATGTAATGGAGTTTGGCATGGTACTATCACTCTCCTTCTTTGGACTTGCAGTCGCTACTACGGCTACCAGCAGGGAAATAAAACATAATACAACAAGTACAGATCTTTTCATTGTCTT
>CAJXHR010000016.1 GCA_913054525.1 uncultured bacterium
GCGCTGCCGAACGCGATGCCAAGGACGCCGCCGACAGACGTCAGGACCACGGACTCGGCCAGGAACTGGAACAGCACTTCCTTTCTTCTCGCGCCGAGGGCTTTTCGCAGGCCGATCTCCCGCGTTCGCTCAGTTACGGAAACCAGCATGATATTCATAATGCCAATCCCACCAACAACAAGTGATATCGCCGCAACTGCGACAAGGAGAGCGGTCAGTATTCCCGTAATTGTCCCCACGCGCTCAACAATGTCTGCCTGCGTAGTGACATGGAAGTCGTCCTTTTCGGGATCGGTAATGTTATGTAGTTCTCGAAGTGTAAGCTCAATGTCGCGGGCAACGCGTGGAACTACGGCCTCAGATTCAGCCTCGACTAAAATAAAATTGTAATGGCTTATTCCCAGGAGATACCGTTGGGCTGCCGATACCGGCACCATGACTTGTTCATCAATGTTAAAAAATCCTTTTTGACCCAATGGCGCAAATACGCCAATCACTTTGAAATTTCTTGTGCCGACTTTAATGGTTTCGCCAACCGCGTCCGAGGGGCCAAAGAGTTCTTTTTTTACTTCTGAGCCGATGACCGCAACACTGGCGCGAGAGCGAACGTCGGTTGCTGTGAAAAACGATCCCTTCTCCGGCTGTATTTTAAATACACTAAGAATACTTGGTGTGGTTCCTAAAATATTCGCATTTTTTGTCTCACCCCGGAAAAGGATAGTTGCAGAACCGATAACAGTTGGGGTAACATTCTGTACTCCTCTTACCAGAGCGGGATTTTTTATTGCTTCTACCTCGCGATCTTTAAGCGAAGTGGTGAAAATTGCCCCGAATTCTGAAGGGCCTCTTGGTTCTCTTCCTGGCTCCACGGTGATCGTACGCGAGCCAATCCCTTGCACTTGAGCCAAGATGAGATCGGTTGCGCTTTGACTTACCGACATTACTAAAATAATGGCGGTGATACCGATTACAATACCGAGGATGGTAAGAGCGGACCGGGATTTATTTGTCCTGAGCCCGCCGACAGAAATTTTTAGACTATTTGTAAATCTCATGGTTTGATATGACGGCCGCAAGTGACTATTTTACAAAATGGTCTTTTGTATGATGACGGTTCGAGACTTTCGTATCACTCTCAATAAGCCCGTCTTTCAGGCGAATAATGCGTTCGGCGTATTCTGCTGTATAAGTCTCATGAGTGATGAGAAGAATAGTGTTGCCGTCAGCATGCAGTTTTTCAATAAATTCCATAACCTGCCCGCCTGATTTTGAATCAAGGTTACCTGTCGGCTCATCCGCAAAAATGACCGAAGGATTATTGACTAGAGCCCTCGCAATAGCCACTCGCTGCTTTTCGCCCCCAGAGAGTTGTGAGGATTCGTGGTGCATGCGATCTCTAAGCCCAACCACCTCAATGGCCTTTCTCGCTAACGTATCTTGTTCTTCGTTGGGAATATCGGCATAGAGAAGCGGGAGTTTTACGTTTTCTAAAACCGTAGTTCGCGGCAGAAGATTAAACGCCTGAAACACAAATCCCATTTCCCTATTTCGCACCCTTGCCAACTCGTCATCGGAATATTCATCTATACTTCTGTCGTCAAATCTATATTCTCCCCCTGTGGGACGGTCTAAAAATCCTAACATATGCAGAAGCGTGGATTTGCCAGAACCAGAAGGCCCCATCACGGCCACAAACTCACCCTTATTAATTTCCAAAGATATGTCTCGAACGGCGTGCGTTTCGACATCTTCGATGACGTAAGTCTTTTCTATATTTTTTACCGAAATAAGAGGCATGGATTACTCGTCAACGAAAGTGACTACTTTGTCCCCTTCGTTTAAGCCGTCAGTGATTTCAACCAGTCCGTTTCTACCAATGAGCCCTGTTTTAACTTGTATCTCTTCAATGAGACTATCGTAAACTACACGGACAAGCTTTTCGCCATTTTTAGTAACAACAGCACGCTGAGGTATTGCAATAACATTTTGCCGCTCGTCGGTGAGGATATCGAGGTTTGCGGTCATGCTTGATCTGATACGCTCATCTTCGCTATCAAACTCAAGCGTTGTTTTGTAAGTAGTAACTCCTTCAATAATAGTCTCTGCCGGGTCAATCGTAATGACTTGCGCCCGAAAGACAACATCCGGCCCGTAGGCATCAAGGGTAAGACGGGCTTTATTGCCAACTTCAATTTTTGCGATATCAGTTTCTGGCACATTGGCTTCGATTTTGAATTTTGCCTCAGAGATAAGAGAAACTATGGCGGTATTTGCAGAAACTATCTCACCGACTTTTGCGTCTTGTATGGATACGACCCCGCTTATAGGAGAACGAAGAATTGTTTTTGCGCTTTGCGCTTGAATGTTTTGGACATTGGCAGCAGCCTCTTTTATTTTGGCCTCTTGTGACGTGATGTTTGCCGCTGCTTGGGCAACTTGAGCAAATTGAGCCGAAATTTCTTCCTCGGCTGCTCCGACTCTTTTCAGGGATAGCTCGTCCTCGGTGCTTGCAATAGCGCTCTTGGCATCATTAACTTTTGACGCCGCAACCGAGATGGAACTTTGATTACTTGCTTTTTGAACCTCAATCATTTGTTGCTTGCTGGAGATCGTTATGATCTCTGTACTGATGTTATTTTTTTCTGTGCTAAGATTAGTTTTTGCAGTTGTGGTCAAGTTTGTAGTAGAAACTATATTGAGTGCTTGTTTGACGTTCTGCAGAGCATTGCCTGCTTCTGAAAGTGCCTCGGCAATATTTTTGTAAGTAGGATTATTGACAGTACTTTGCACCATTCCGAAAGCTCCTCCATTTAGGGCGTTTATAGCAGCATCTGACCATTTGCCAGCATTTTGAGCGCCAAGAAGAGTATATACGGCCACCGCCTTCGCGCCGGCGAGGTCAGCACCTTCCTGGCTGTTCGGTATAAAATTTGTGTATTGGATATTGGTTAAAGTTAAGAGAGCAGTTTTACCCAAAATTACGGATTTTGATGCCGCGGTAAGAGCGCTATCGTAGTCTTCTTGAAGATCGACATCCGCCTTATTTTTTACATTTATAAGATTGATTTCGGCATCATCAAGTGCTTTTTGGGCATTTGAAACTTTTGTTTCTGCGATTTGTAGTTCTTCCGGCCGTGTGCCCCGTTCAAGTTCTGCAAGCTTTGCTTGTTGAATTTCAAGAGCTGCCTGATACTGTTGCAACTGGGCTTTCGCGCTTTCCACTCCTGCCTTTGCCTGCCGAACTTGCGCCAGAAGTTCTGAATTTTCAAGAGCTATAAGTATCTGGCCAGACTCCACCTTATCGCCGACATTTATAGCAACTCGGGAAATCTTGCCACTTTTTTCAAACGCAAGATCAACACTCACTGCGGGCCTTACGCTGCCAATCACGCTCACTTCTTGAATAAGGTCGCGCCTTTCGGCAACAGTAAACTCATGTGCTGGCGCGTCATCTCCTCCAAAATATAAATAGCCGACAATTCCTATAAGAAGGACTGCGAGTATCACAATAGTAACTGGCTTTTTTAAGAAGTTGGTCATATGGTTTAATTGAGATTTTTGAGGAATATTTGACTGATTAGGTTGATTTGGTTGGTCCATGTATTTATTATATCACCATCCGGAGCGGGGCACCAAACCTCAACAACCAAAAACAGGTGTTCTAGCACCTGCTTCTCCCGTACCTTAAGGGATTAGAAATAGTTGGCTATGATAAAAGAAAAGAAGGGGTTTTTGCCTCTTCTTTTCCTAGCTGGCTCCGAGGGTTGCTAGCTGTTCGAACCTGTATTATCGAGCAAAAGCTGCTAGAACACCATAGGGCGTTGGAGTTTAACTCGGCTCTCAGCTAATACGCCGACCCACTACGCACTACTGCTTGGTTCTACGTACACGACGGTTATAAAAAAATAGCCGCATAACAACGCGGTTATTTTAAATCTGCTCGCTTAGCAGGATAGATTACGAACCTTTGATTGGAGTAGGGCACTCCCCTATCCGGACGTTTCGCTGCAGCAGACGAGGCAATTATTGGCTTTAGTATAAAAAAACTGCCCCATACCATTAGATATGGGGCAGGCACGTACCGTATGGTACTGTGTCGCAGAGCGAACCGTGCGGTTAATGCTTGCGAAAACGCTCGGAAATATAGCTATACGAAGAGGTCAGGGGTCGGAAGTAACCAGCAGAGGTCTCCCGAAAAGCTTTTTTGAACACTGTCCAAAAGATTACTAGATTTGTCTTCATGATATCCTCCCTTTTCTTATTGTAAGCACTATAGCATATGGGATAAACCTCGCAATCGAAAAGTCCCCCTAGGGGGACTTTTCTTTAATGTCTTCATTTTTGCTATAAAGCCCTCTCCCGGCAAAATCCTCATATAGGCATAAAGATAAACCTTGAGGAAGTAGGTGTGCTTGTATAAAAAACCGCCGTCGTGACGATTCTTTGAAAATTTCCTCGCTTGGCAGGCTCCCTGTTTCTCCAGGAGTTCGCTAGCAAACGGACGATTGAGCAGAAACAGCAGTCCTTTGGGAAGAGCATACGAACCGTGAAGTGGGCGAAGATGTTCCCCTATCCGGACGTTTCGCTACAGCAGACGAGGCAATTATTGGCTTTAGTATAAAAAAATAAGCCGCCCCGCAAGCGATGTGGACGGCTTCTATGGGTTATTCTCGCTACTCGAATGTCTCATGCTCGGCATCGTTGTCTTGCTCATAAAACAGAGCGAACAAGTTTGGTGCTTCTACTTTGAGAAGTTTATCTCGCTCATCGCTCGTAACATTGCTCAATTTTCCATCTTCGTCCCGCATAAATGAACTGGTAATTGGAGACATCGAATTAGGATTAGGGGAAAAAATGTAACAACGAACCTCACCTCGGATAGTTATGGTCATTCCTCTGTAGGGACCAACACCACCTTCTCTGTTGGGTCCATTATAACTACTGAATTTGGTTGCTCCGCTATCGCATGTCGTTATGCCGACAAGCGTTCCTTCCTTCACAAAATCAGGTCCCCAGGGATAGGTTTCTCCGTCAGTCATCTTCTTTCTTCCTCGTTATTGAGTAGACACCCACGCTACTATAATATTTGGTGCCCATATGTCAATAGATGGCTCCCTAGTTTACCTATTTTCCGAACTCTATAATATCTACCCACTAGCGAAAGCTAGTCTGGAGAAGTTTAGGTGCTCCGCACTATGCTTATCGGTAGCAATCATGGCTACAGATTACATTTATTTATGTTTTACTTTAATAATTTGCTTGTAAAATATGCGTTAGTATACTCCCACTCCGAAATAATTTCTTTATAATTTTGATCAGATGAAGAAATAGCAACTGCTGGTTGACCCAGAGCACTAGTAGCGTCTGGTTGCCCATCAAAATTAGTATCTACCCAGCCCCTTTCGTGTAATATCTCTCCAGCACGGTTTGCTATGATACCGTCCCTATCGTATTCATCCAAAATTCTAGAGACCCTTACAAATAACCATAATCCGGAATCATCCATGTTCCATACTAAGCTGGTTGTATTATTATCATCAGCTCCCGAAATATAAGAAGTACTGATAATTTGCTTTGGTGCATTTTTTATTTGATTAATCATCCTCCGATAAGGAATAGGAGCCACTTTGATTGGGCTTTCTGCGATTACATCGGGCTTTTGTATCTTCTCTGCTTCATAAAGTTTCCTTGCTTCATCTAGTGAAATTCCTGGCGCACAGTGAAGACTAAAAGTTAAACCAACTCCGGCGCGCTCTCCGGTATAGCCAATTTTTCGGCACTCTCTTTTCGCATAAAAATGTCCCCAAGCATAACAGATTGTCATGGCCAATAGCACAATCGCAACCGCGCCTAATATATCTCTAATTTTCTCGCTAATTTGAGACTCCTCCTGGTATTGGTATTTCTTAAGCCGCCGTTCTTTGTTTCGTCGTTCTATGAAGTTCATACCAAATATATAACAGATTTTCTTATAGGCGTCAACCAAAAACAGGTGTTTTAGCACCTGCTTGTCCCATATGGCTCCCCGTATGGGACGCGTTCAGAACTATGGATTGGGCGAATATACGGAGAAATCTTGAGAAAATAGGCGCTTAGGACCGAGATAATCATAATTAGCAAGGCAAATTTTCAAGATCAAGAATCTCGTCAATACGAATCTGCTTTATAAATTCCGGGATGTGGGACACCAGAATCATAGCTCCCGCATACTGATCAAGCGCTTTAGCGATGATTGGCAAGTGACGAAAGTTTATATGATTAGTCGGTTCATCTAGAATGAGTAAATTTGGCTCCATCAAAACAAGCTGTGCAAATGCGACGAGCCCCTTTTGTCCTTCGGATAAGTCCCCCACCCTTGCACGCATGAGATCGTCAGTGATCAGAAATCCCGCCGCGGTACTACGCAAAATTTGCTCGTTTGGATTATCCATCGCGGATTGTAATGTTCGCAATACCGTCTCGTCAAAATTCAGTGTCGAAAAGTCTTGCCGATAGTATCCCACCCTCACTCCGTCGGAAATCGTTGCGCCTCCCTCAGTGCCCTGGGCTAAATTTTCAAGTAAAGTACTTTTACCTATTCCATTTGGCCCAGTAAGTAGCATGTGTCTATCTTTTCGAAGTGAAATATTTGCAGCACGATTAACAATCTTATGATTTCTCATGATCGAAAGTGATCCAATATTAAGCATGACACCGACGTGCTCCTTTCCAGTGCTAATGGTAAAATTACGGATCGTCCTATCTTCGCGTCGTATAGATACCTTAGATTCCTCTGCCCGTGCAGCACTTTCTCGCATGCGTTTCGCCAGTATCCTCATCTTGCCGCCTTTATTTGCAAAATAATTCGCCCTACTTTTTTTCTCTTGGATGTGTCTTTCAAATTGAGCATTTTTTCTGCGCTCTCGCTCCACGCGAATGGTAATTTCTCGCACGACGTCAATATAGTTACCGCTATACTGCTCCACTTTTCTGTTGTAGATATCGAGATAAAGTACTCCTTCTGTAAATGAGTTTAAAAAATTCGAGTCATGAGAAATAACAATAACAGTTTTTTTGTATTCGATCAGATATTTCGTCAGACTCGCAATGCCTTCCTTGTCTAAATTATTCGTTGGTTCATCAAGCAACAGCAGGTCGGGATTTTGAATCAAGGCGGACGCCAAGAGAAGTCGTGCCTGCTGGCCACCAGAAAAATCATTAATGATCTTATCCTTAGGCGCATGCAAATGCACCACTTCCAATACTTTATCTATGCGCGGATCAATATCATATACCTTGCCCTCAAAGCAATTTTTAAAGTATTCACGTATAGTAAGGTCGAATTGGTCGCGCGGGATTACTTGACGAGCGATTCCTATAGAATATCCCGGAGGCATGTGTATCGAGCCATTGTCTGGGATAAACTCGCCCGCTATAAGCTGGAACAACGTACTCTTTCCTGCGCCATTTTGTCCCATGAGCGCGATTTTGAGACCGCGGCGTACGCTAAAATTGACCATATCTAAAATAGGCCTTATTGGGCTATGCCCAAATGAGACATCGTCAAATCGTATAATTATTTCTCCTTTTTCTGGCATGGTTTACTACATATAAAAAGAGCCCCCGTAAAATACAGGGGGCGGGAGAAGTCCAAAGCGGACGTCCGCGCTTCTCCGACTATACTATAAAGCACCGCTCTACTCTTACAAATATACTATCATACTATAGATGATCTGTCAACGGATGGCTCCCCTGGCAGGACGACTTCAGAACCCTGGATTGGATGAGTATAGGGAGAGAGCTTGAGGAAGTAAGTATGTTTGGATAAAAACAGCCGTATGGTTCTCCACACGGCTTAAGGTGATGTTTCTTTACTTCTTTAACTCTCTAATGTTTCTGTCTCTAACTCACGGCATCAGTCTTTTTAGTGCCGTTTCGCTCGCTAAATAAAAAGTCCTCGAGATATTCTCGGGGGCCGAAGAACCCTCTACTCTGACTTATCTAACTTTTTCTCTGTGGCTTCTTGCTGCTCTTTTCTGTTTCTTTCTTCTACGCTTCTCCTCGTGGCCTCTTCTTGGGCCGCGCGGTTTGACGCCATTCTTAGCTTAGCTTCTCTGTCGTCTGCAGTCTTCCCCATAACACCTCACTTATTTTACTGTGCCTCTACAATATACACCACTTTCAGCTTGTTGTCAAAGGCTCCGAGGGTTGCTAGCTGTTCGAACCTGTATTATCGAGCAAAAGCTGCTTGAACGCCATAGAATGAAGGCACTCTCCTCTGTTCTCAGGTAATACGCCGACCTAATACGCACTACTGCCTGGTTCTACGTACGCTATAGGTATATAAAAACCGCATAACAAAGCGGTTATTTTATCTGCTCGGCGTCGTGGATGACGTTAGAACCGTATTTCAGCGGCAAAATGAGCATATATACATACCAAATTTGTGTTTGGTGAAATAAAAAAGCGGGCGAGTTCTCGCGCCGCTATTATTGCTTTTTTAATTTTATCTTTTGTAAGGATTGGGGTCTGGCCAAGGAGGATAGGGGTACATAGGTTTAGGTTTCTGTATTTTTCGTTTAGGAAATGGCGCTCGTAAAATTTCTCCTTCTAACCGGTTGTCAAGGCGCTCTATTTCGACAAAGGGATAAGCGGAGTCAATCTCGTCGTCTTCGCCTTCTCTGGTTAGAGTAATGCGGTAACGTTCTCGGCATTCTTCCCAGCCTAGAGGGACGGTGCATCCTAATGCGCCCGAGCGGGGCAGTGGCCTCGCGCACCTGACAAATTGAGTCTGGCATCCATAGCGATAGACAAAAATTTTCTCGTTGGTGTGATTACTTGCCTCAAACATCATCAGTTTATTGCCGCACTCGCATTCAATTTCTATAGTAATTTCATCTGGGGAAAAATCTCTCGCTGTAACGTCCATCTTATCTCACCTCTTACTTTTTTCTCCTTATTTTAATGAGCAGACTTACTAAAAGAATACCATACGTTGGTAATAAGTCAATGTCGGATGGTCCTGCCCATTTTGTTCCAAATGCTATGGGTGTTAAAGTTCTAGGCTAAAGTCGAACATACAATTTTGCTCCCCGTATGGGACGCGTTCAGAACTATGGATTGGGCGGGTATAAGGAGAAATCTTGAGGAGGTGAGGTACTATGAAAGGGTTTAGTTAGTTATCTCGTCATATGTTATAGTTTCGCCTTCACATAACTTCATAGCTGCCGTATGTATCAGCTCCGCTCTCTTGCGTAAAAATTGCTCAAAATCTTTTTTAATCTTTTCATTCTTATCTTCTTCCGAAAGATTCTCATACCCACCATTCGCCAATTCT
>CAJXHR010000017.1 GCA_913054525.1 uncultured bacterium
ACCATGAAAACATCCCTCCGCACAACCAAGCTCGCACGTAGCGAATGCTTTGCCGGGATTAAAATTATGTTTCTCCAAATTAGCCTCTCCTACGACATGTATGAGAAAATGGCAATTATTAACAGACCCCTCATCTTGCAAGCGTTGAACTTCGTCCATGGCATAACGTACCGAACCCTTGCTAACAAGCGTTTTCAAATAAGGTTCCAGACAAAGCCATTGTTCGTACTCACTTGCCTTGTCGAAACATTCCCGTGGCACCGCTGGCAAGCCCCTATCGCTTATAGGATTTAAAGTAAAGAGAAAACCCCCACCCCCCATAACCAGAAGCGCAAGAATAAAAAGTGCTTTGTGTTTCCTTGTGCTCATCCCGAAACTTCAAAATCGTCCAAATCCGGCAACAAGCCTTCAATTTTTTCATGTTCTACTCCAAGCAGCAGATATAGGGTCCTGAACCTCGTTCCCAGCAAGCCTTGAAAACATTCGGTTTCAAGTTTTTCGGGGCTCGCCTCGCAAAGTTTTGCAAAATCCGTGAGCGATCTTTTAATATTCCTTATGTCATCGAGTTTATATTCTTCGTCAAAAATAGGGAGTTCAGCATCTATAAAGTATTCGGGGTATTCTGATTCTATAAACAGCCCGATTCCTCCACCCACGCCCTTATAGCAGTGGAATAGCAAGTCATCTCGTCCAATGATGCCTACGGCATCTTCGCAAATCTCATTGCCTTCTACAAATTGGGAGGATAAAAATTTTGGAGCCACAGAATTGATGCCTATGCGAAAAAGCAGGAACCCAAAACAATTCTCTTGGTTAGCTTCTCCTATATTCACACACTCTTGAAGCTGGGTCTTGTACCCATCTGGAGAGAATTCGGAAAAAAGGAAAAGATTATGGCCCACGCCTGTGTAGCAGTATGGAAATTCTCCCTCAGGCAGTATTTGTCTGCATTCTTCAAAGGGGGCATCTAGATCGGGGTTTTCGAAAAGTGCGTAGTTGTATTCTCGGGGATAGACGAATCCATAATGTTCAGAAGTCAGCTCGTCTAAAATCCCGAGAATAGAGACGGTGTATTTGTCGTGAAGAAGATGCCCTATCTCGTGGGCGCATTGATGCTTCTCCCCCTCTCTGCATACCTCATAAAACTCCCCGAGAAGATCTGAGGAAAAATCATTTTCTAAGGCAGTTCTCTTGTACAATCCCATCATGCAGGCGTTTGTGCACGAGAGAGAGCAGTGGTCGAGGGCGGATTGCGTATCGAGCTCCGTGTTGCTGGAAGCTATAAAATCTCCGACTGCATGGTAAAAGGTATGGCAGTTGGTGCCGAAGATTGCGTATGAGGTATCTTTACCCCTAAACGTTAGGTCAGTGTTATTTTCTATTTTTTCCAAAAACTTATCCAAATCGCCTTCATTGTATTTTTCTATCACGCTCCTATAACAAGAAAACCGCAGCTGTTTTTCGATAAAGTTGCATTGTTCTATATCGTTTGAGAATTCTCCTAATACCTCGCGAGGCGCGAAATAATAGACGGCCATAAAAATAAGAGCTGCTGTAAGCATCAAAATCCCCGCAGTTACTTTATTTTTTTCTCGCAACAACATACTTTTTGTTCGCTAAAAACTCCTTATCTATGACAGTTTTCTCGCCCGTAGACCAAACAAGCTCTATTCTATTCACTGTATCATACTTTCCCAATCCAAAATGCGCAATTGGAGAATCGAAAGACAAGAATCCCCCTCCCGACTTTATTTCTCGCACCTGATGCCGTTCACTGTTTTCTCCATAGTAGATATATATCTTGTTTCCTATGCCAAAATGGTTGCCAACGTTATCTCTGAACTCAAAAGTTATGGAATTATTCTGGGTCTCATTGTTGATATACGCATTGATTGGCCCGTTTACAGGTACTGTTACTATATCTAAGTCCCCGTCGTTATCTATGTCGATGTAGGTATAAGTAGATATTGCATTGAAGTTTTCCAATCCGAATTCATTTTGCCTGTTTTTAAAATTTTGCCCCCCGTAGTTTTGAAAAAATATATTTGAGTAGACTGCTCTTTCGTTTACGAATCCGTTTGCAATATATATATCCTGCCACTCATCGTTATCTAAATCCGCAAACTTGGCGTTCCATGCCCAGCGCCCCTCAGCCGAACCTATTTCACGAGATACTTCCTCAAACACCCCCTTTCTTGAGCCTCGCAGCAGAACATTCCCCCGCGCCCTTTGCGGAATGGCTTCTTCATGTCTTACGTTGGCAACTCCAAGAGTGAAATAATCGTGGCATCTTAACTTTTGTATCGAATAACTCGCGGGGATTTTCCCACACAAACTTTCGTCTTGCAGCTTACCCCGAGCGGCCAGATTGACCATTATCAAAACCATGCAGTCATTCCTATCCTTATCGCTTGCAAAATCTTTGCAATCCTCTAGGCTTCTATTTTTAATAACTTCCTTCATTTCGAGATTTTTTTTGCATTTCCGCTTTTCCTCGATACTTCTAATCTCAAAGCAATGATCGATGCTGCTATCCCTTAGATTTGAATCGGGGTTATCGTCCCTACCGCCAACATATATATCCATATATAAATCGTTATTAAAATCGGCTACATCTATGCTCATTGTAGAAAACGCAGAAATAGGAATCGTATTATCTGTCTTTTTAATCTCGTTTAGTTCGCCAATTGCATCTCCCGAATAAAAAATATCCGGTTCCTCGAAATCGTTTCCTACAATTAAATCGGGAGTATTGTCATTGGTAAAATCTGAAAATAATGTTGATAGGGTTTGCCCGTGTCTCCCCCGTAAATCCTCTTCTATGAATTCCAAGTTTTTATTCATTACAAGCTTGTTGGTTTCTGCTCCCTTTTCCGAAGTTACGCCTCGTTGATTTAGGCCATAAAACCAATTTCCATTTACAAAATCTAGATAGCCATCTCTATCAAGGTCGATAAAAGAGGAGGCTTGTGTTAGCAAAGCTCCTGTGTTTGGGACTTCTAGTACTGTCGGATTTTGGAAGCTCCTATTATCATTGAGGACGAAAAAATTCCTTCCTCCAAAACTTGTAATATAGATATCCTGCCATCCATCATTATCAATATCAACAAATGCAACTAAGATGATGTTTAGGTTATTTATTCCAGGTATATCAACATCCTCCCAAACGAATTCGTTTGTGCCTAGATTTTTATACAATAAAATACCTTTATTGGTGGCCAGCACGATATCTTGCCAATTATCATTATTGAAGTCTCCCGATGCAATACCTCGGCCTTGCCAAAATGGATCATGAAGTTCCAGAATAGAAAAATTATTGTGCTTATCCAGTCCCAAAGCACCTCCTTCATATCGCGAAAATGGTTTGTTCCCAAGTGCGGCCCTTGTTTGATGGTCAATACTTTCTATTGTGATGTTTCCCTGTCTATAATACAGGTCGCTTGTTAAAATGGAGGCACTTTCTTCATGCAACAGTAGAAAAAACTTCAATGTTACCACCAACAATATCGCTCCGATGAACATAAATCTTAGCAGCTTCATAAATGAAAGTTTAACGTCCCCGTGAAATAACATACTTTTGTTGGCGAAAAACTCTTTCTCTATTATGATTTCATTCCCCCCTATACCCCACATGATCATATTCTGGAGCACGAGAAACGAAGCTGTTATCGAAATCGGGTGGAGGAGGATCAAACACATTTACGGCATTATTTATGGTCCCTCGCAAGTCATTTATTTTCCCGCTAATAAAATTACCCTTTACATTTTTACCATCTAAAATATCAATTTCGTAACGTGCTCCCCGCGATGTGCCGCCGGACTTATTATTATTCCAGAAAATATTATTTTCATAGATATTACCGAAACCCTTATCATCAACGCCGGCCCAGTTGCCAGTAAAGGTGCTGTTGCGTACTGTCGCTCGCGAATCGAAGAATACGGTCAGCGCGCCTGATCCGTGTTCTTCGTTGTAGGGACCAACAAAATTTGTGCCGGTATTGGATACGTTACCAACAAAAAGACAATTCTCTATAACCGCCGAGCTTCCGGGCAAGAGATCGATAGCGGCACCCGTGATTCGCGTGGTATTATTTCGGAAAATACAATTTTTAAAGAGAACAGATTCGTTGTCGTACCCACCATGCTCTACCGAAACCCCACCGCCGCAAATACTCGAAGAGTTGCCATAGATTTCAACATTCTCAATGGTGGGATACGATCTGCCAAATATTTTCATAGCCCCGCCATCGCCATAAAAGAAAAGTCCCTTCTCAAGAATGCTGCTTGGTTCGATTGATCCCGCATGAGTTACAAAATCCTTTGCACCTGTAATTTTAAACCCGCGAAAAATAGTGCTTCGTGAAATTCCGTCTCCAAAATAAACGATGTGGTTTACTATGGCAGGGTAACTCGGAGCATCGGGGTCAGCAATATCTGGATTCTCGGCTGTGAGTATTACCTCTCCGTCAGCTTCCAGAGTAATACCATCGTGCCTGGAATTAAACCAAAGTAATGCCTGGCCGGCAGAATTAGGCCGATATGTCCCGGTATGGACTACAATTACTTTATTGTTGGCATCTCTGGCCGCGACCTCGAGCGCTTCCTGGATATTACCGCCGGGATACACGTGATATTCTCCCGCGTTCTCGTCCAAGCGTATATTAGTTTTGTTATGATACGATTGTACCCACAGAAGCCCTCCTATTGACGCAATAAGAAATATACTAATAATTTGTTTGTTCATATAAAGTTTCGGCAAAAAAATTAGTACTCTCCTTCCTCTTTAATAGTGTAGGTTTTGTTTATCGGAAAATTTTCCTTGAGAACTGTTTTTTCTCCTGTGGGCCAGATAACTTCGACTTTGTCGATTGCCGTTGACTCTCCAAGTCCAAAATACAGAGGGATTATGCTTTGGGAAAGATAACCCGACTTCCCATCGTTGTATTTGGAATATGTGCCGGAATCAGTATATACTTTTATTTTTGCTCCTATAGCATTTCTATTCGAGACAGTTCCTACCAACTTAATCTTAATAAAATTTATTTTCTTATTGTCGGATAGATTACTTATAAAGAGCTGGGGTTCGGAATTAAATTCGTTGGTTACAATATCCAAATCTCCATCGTTATCAATATCAAATATTGCTGACGATCTTGTCCCAAGAGTTCCCCTGACCGATATTGTACCGGTTTTTCCCTCGCACAATCTATGACCCAGATCCTCTCCAGCGCATTCTAGTACGAACCATTCTTTATCAAACTCTCCATTTTTTCTCGGTTCAATGCCCACGATAAATTCGCTATCCAGAAAAGCTTCACCTTTATTGTTGAGTAAAACCGAGTTAACCCCGTATTTAAATGGATAATTCATACTTGATGCAAGAAAAACATCCTGAAATCCATCGGCATTTAAGTCATCCACGCTAATACCCCAAGGCCAGTAGTTTTCAGCGCCAATATCATCAGAAACCTCCGCAAAGGTATCGTTTCCCAAGTTTTTATAAAAAGCGTTGCCAAAAATAGAACTGGAGCTGCCATTAAAAAAAACTTCGTCGGCAAACTTTTCCCATATGTCTTTTCGCTTCTCTTCTTGGTAATTTAGCGATAGGGATCTCAAGCGCGTAGACATATCAGAATGCATATCGCTAATATATAGGTCATCAAATCCATCGTTGTTAAAATCAAAAAATTTGATTCCCATGGCTCCCGGGGGAGTTTTGGGGAAGTGGGCGATTGTTTTTTTAACAAAATATTGGCCATTCTGATTTTCATAGTAATGGTCGTCTCCGTGCATGCTTAATACATATATATCCGGGTAGTTGTCATTGTTAAAATCGGTGATGCTGCTATCTCCGCTCCAACTCATGTCCTGTAATCTTGTTTCCTTCGATACATCTTTGAATGTATTACTTCCAAGATTTTTGAATAATATACTCTGTTCTGCGCGTTCCGAGTCCAGGTAGCTAGAAAATCCGTCCTTATGGCCAATAAAATAACCGCCTCGCCCCCTTTCATCGCTTGTGTATTGCCCGACATTAGTCACGAAAATGTCTAATAAACCGTCATTATTATAATCAAAAAATGTAGTAGCTGAGGAATGTCCTACGTAGTCCGTACCCGATGCCTTTGATATATCCTTGAATACACCGCTTCCATTGTTTTCGAACAGTACATTCCCCATTCTTACTGTCGTTACATATAAATCCTGATCTCCATCGTTGTCTATATCCGCAAAAGAAGCAGAGACACTCACTTTATCTTCCAAGCCCACGCCGGCGGACTTCGTAATATTCTCGAACGTTCCATTGCCTATATTTTTATAAAGTTCATTTGATCCAAGCTGGGTGACAAAATAAATATCAAGGAACCCATCATTATCAATATCAGCAACCGCTACGCCATTTCCATGGTCGTAGTGTATTGCCTTATAATATTTGCCTGCGTCATCTACTATTTTGTGTATAAAGGTTATATTGCTCTTCTCTATTTGATCCTCGAATTTAAAATCATAAAAGACCTTAAATGTATCTAAGGTTTCAAATTGCGCATTTTTTCTCTTAGCTAACAGCTGTTTAGTGCCCGGGTAGTTACCGCGATCATGCACGATAATATTTGATTCAGATTCTATGCCCGCAGACGCCCTTTTGTCTGCATTAAAATAACGTACCCCTCCAAATATTCCTAAAATTGCAAAGCAAAGTATGCCAAGAAGCCAAATATTTTTGCCCATCGTTTTTTAAGATTAGCCTCCAGGGCCCTCTTAAAAGGCCTGCAAAGTCTATTTTAAGTTACGTTTAATAATATACTTATCATTCGCTAAAAACTCCTTTTCTATTGTTGTTTTTTCTCCCGTGGACCACACAATTTCTATATAATTTACTCTATCATATTCCCCCAATCCAAAGTGAGCAATAGGAGAGTCAAAGGAAAGGAATCCTCCTCCTGATTTAATCTGGCGTACCTGGTGCCGCTCACTACTCTCTCCATAGTAGATATATATCTTGTTGCCTATTCCAAAATGATTGCCCTGGTGGTCTCGAAACTCAAAGGTTATGGAGTTATTCTGCGCCTCGTTGTTGATGTACACTTTAAGCGGTTCGTTTATCGGTACCGATATTATATCCAGGTCTCCGTCATTATCTATATCTATGTACGTATAGGAGGGCACGATGCCGAAATCCTCCAGCCCAAACTCCTTTTGCTCTGCTTGAAAATACTCTCCTCCGTAATTGTGGAAAAAGACATTCTGCTGAAACACAAGACGGCTTGGCGTGCTTTCTCCGGTTGCAACGTAGATATCCTGCCATTCGTCGTTATCCAGGTCCGCGAACTTGGCGTTCCAGCTGTTGTAGGCATTGTGTACATTTTTTTCTTTGGAAACTTCCTCGAAAACTCCGCCCTCCCTGCCTTGGAGCAAAACATTCTGCCAGGAAATCTGCGGAATCGCCTCTGCATCTCCGTCTCTTGCCGCATGTACATAGGGGCGAAAGTGTGACATACATACTAATCTCTGCGCCATATACGCCCGGGGGATCTCGCGGCACAGCCCCTCCTCTCCCCGGCGGTGCGCAAGCGCAAGAAGCGTCATTGCAGAGCACTGGTTACGTTCTCGAGTAGTTGTCGCAAGGTCAGCGCACTTGTCTACCCCTATGGTGTCATCCTTGAGCACATTCATGAACTCGATGTTTTTTTCGCATTTCTGCCTTTCCTGTACATTTCCAAGTGCGGGGCAAGGGTTTTGCGTAAACGCCTCATATGTGCTTACTCCCGACACATAGATATCCACGTATAAATCATTATTGAAGTCCGCGGCATCGACGCCCATGTTAAAATGCGCCGAAACGGGAATCACACCGTCGGATTTTCTGATTTCCCGCAGCCCCCCCTCGCCGTCTCCTCTGTAAAAATTATCGGGCGCATCGAATTCGTCTCCGGCAATTAAGTCCAGGCGCCCGTCATTCGTAAAATCCGCGAGTAAAACAGAAAGAGTTTGGCCGTTCACGCCCGCAAGGTCCTCCTCCGCAAACTGCAGATTGTTGTTCCGTACGAGCTTGTTGGCTTCCGGGCCAAGTTGAGAACTCGAGAACGTCCAGTTGCCGTTCACAAAATCCAGGTCGCCATCCTTGTCCAGGTCCCCGAAAGAAACAGCAGACGTGAGCAGGGCTCCGCTATTGGGCACGTCGAGAATCTTAGGATTCTTGAATCCTTTTTTATCGTTCAGCAAAAAATAGTTCTTTCCTCCGTACGTCGTAAGGTATATATCCTGCCATCCATCGTTATCAATATCCACAAACGCGGCGACGTGAACGCCGAGAGCCAAACCGTCGAGAGCAGGCAGCTTCGGGTCTTGGAGAGCGAATTTGTAACTGCCCGTGTTTTTGTATAAAAGCAATCCCTCGCTCGTCCCAAGCAAAATGTCCTGCCAGCCGTCGTTGTTGAAATCGCCGGATGCGATACCCCTTCCGCGAGAGGCAGGGGGGAAGGACTCGAGAACAGAAAAGTTATTGTGTTTGTCGAGGCCAAGGGCCTCGCCCTCGTATTTTGAAAATGGTTTCGCACCGGCTTCACTTCTTCCCCGATGATCAACGACTTCTATGTCGATATTTCTTTGTGCATAAAAAAGTGAGCCCATCAAAATGGGCGCGCTATCTTCCTGCGATAATACTGCGAGCTCAAATAGTATGACAAGCGCCACCCCGCCAATGAGTAAAATCTTGCATCGTTTCATATCCCGTAACAAAGTTTAACGCCATGAAGCATGGCCTTCTTTTATAACATCCGCAAGAATTCCTGCAAACACTTCGTGTCCCAGTTCATTAAAGTGCCCCACTGCACAATAGTTTGTAAAGCACTTCCCCGGATAGAGCTCTTGCGCCTGCGCGAGTAGCTCTGCGGAATTCAAATATTCAATTCCCGTTTTTTCAAGAAAATCTATCAACTTGGTGATCTTGGCGTCTTGCCTCCACGAATCAAGTTTCTCGTAGGCATCCCCCGGGGGAAGTATAACCACCAAAAACTCTGCGCCGTCTCCCTCGACTTGCTCCGTCAATTTCTCTATAATCTCGAACGTATAGTCGTAAAACTCTTCTGTTTGTTCCAGTTCTCCTTCTTCTTGGGACAAAAGCTTCAGTTCCTGCTCCCGTACCTCTTCTTCAAACCCGGCTTTGCTGATAGTCCACAAAAACAGCGCGTTGCCTTGCAGTTTCCGGAACACAAGCTTCACGAGCCGGGATTTGGACAACAAAACCTTCGAGGGGATTATTTTGCTTCTCTGATTTTCGTATTCTTCTAAATCAAAGTTTAGTTTGGCGTAGT
>CAJXHR010000018.1 GCA_913054525.1 uncultured bacterium
CCGATCTGGCCACAAGTGGGGTTTTACCTCCGTGAACACCCGAACGATCAGGCCAATGACCGTTGGGACTTCCTGCGGATGAAAATGCAGAACAGCGCATACGGCGCGCATGAAAGGGCCAAGGAGAATGCGGCGCGGCTCGCGGAGCGGGAAACAAACAAGCTGAAATGGGACGACCACCGCGCGGACTCACGGCCCCTCTTTGAGGTAATGGCCGGCGAAACCGGGCATAGCGTGATCTACGCCAAGGACTGCCGGTCCGGAAAGCAGGCCGGTAATCTTCAAATGGCCATCCGCGGTGACGGCCAAAGGATATATCTCTCGGACTGGCAAACCCTCTTTACCCCAAGAGGAAAGGAGGAGCTGGACCTCTCGGGGTTCCCGCAGAACGGCATACCGATGGAATCCGAGGACGGGGAAAGGGGCATTGCTCGCTTCGTGCGGCGCCTCCTTGAAGAAGTACGCGTGAAACAATGCGCGTACCATTTCCTTGATGAGATTGAGGCCGCCAACAGCGTACTCGATCTTACCGAAGGGAAACGCGGCAAAGCCAAGGGCATTATGCCCAACTGGACCGAACGGAAGGATCCGACCGCGACGCCACGGGTAGGGCCGATAGCGCTCGCGGTGAACGGCACGGGGAAAAACCTGAAGCTCGTGGAGGTCCACTCCCCGGTCTTCACGCTCCCCGAAGCCGGAGCCAGCGTACCCTGTGCCCTACAGGACGACCCCGAGGACGCTGAAGACGTCGCTCGCTTAAAGCAGGTACTTCGACAGATGGCAAACCGCGATCGCAAGAACCGGGAAAAGGCCTCTGACGAAGAGGCCAAACCCGACGAAAGCGAGACGGAGCCGCAAGAGGCACCTGCCAACGCCGGGTAAATCGAATCCGGCATACCCCCCCCCGATCTAAAAAATCGGAGGGGGGTTTTCTTTTTATTTAAAAAACAAGGCGTTCCGCAATTGCAGAACGCCTTTTAAAATCTACTCCACTTCTTTTAAAAACGGAGGAACTTCATTTTCGTCTACCGGATAGAGGCTTAGGGCGATATTTCCGTTTGCCCACTGAACAAGCAGCATCCGATAGAGCAATTCCTCATCTTTTCTTAATCGCATGTAAAGAGAGCTAAACGACCTATCTTCCAACCGGCTTATCCGGAGATTAACATAAGAGGAGTCGCCAAACCCGAATGGCTTATCTTCCCCGAATCTTCCAAAAACAATTTCCTGGTTTGTACTATTCCAATTTCCCCGCCTTTTCAGGACAAGCTCGCCAAATTCAGCTTTTTCCATGGAACGGGGAGGACTGTAGTCAACCCGATCATTCAAGAGATCGGCGCCCATAGAAGGAAAGTAAAACTTATTCCATTTTGCGCCGGCCGGAGATCGATGCCTAATCATTCCCTGCGCATTTTGAGGCCCCTCGCCATTGCGAAAAATCATGCCGACTCTTAACCAGAAAAAATCTCCCACTTTTTCAAAATCATCAGTACTTACCTCAACCGATGCCATATCGCTGCCTCCTTTCGCACGCATGCTTTTTGTCAATTCCTACCTAACTTTCTCATATTATATATCAAAACATTTAATATGTCAATGAATTCGCGTGTTGTTTGCTAAATGTTTTTTTCCGTGTTATAAATATCATATGCCTAAATTTCTCACCAAACACGTCATAACAATCCTCATTGTAATCCTGGCAATTGCGGGCTTTTCCGCATTGCTTGCCTCTCCATTTGACAAGACAGAGGAAGTTTCTCTGAGCAAGCTGGTAGAAGAAATAAATAACGGCAGCGTTACGCAAATCAGAGTTGAAGGCAACAACCTTAAAATAATCCTTGAAGACGAAACCAAGCAGCTATCACGCAAAGAGGCGGAAAGCTCCCTTACGGAATCACTTGTAAACTATGGGGTAAACCCCGAAAAATTAGGCGCGGTTAACATGGAGCTCAAAAGGGAGGGCGGCATGGCATATTGGGCGGGCGCGATACTGCCCTTTATGCTCCCCTTTCTCATCATAGGACTTTTCCTCTGGTTTATGCTGCGCTCCGCCCAGAGAGGCACATCCCAGGCATTTACTTTTGCTAAGGCTAAAGCAAAACTTTTCGGCCCCCAGGGCAAGAAGCAGGATGTCACATTCAAGGATGTAGCCAATGCCGTTGAGGCAAAAGCGGAACTTTTGGAGATTGTGGAGTTCTTAAAACGCCCCAAAAAATTCCTTGATATGGGCGCAACGATCCCAAGAGGAGTGCTTTTGATGGGCGCGCCCGGAACAGGAAAGACATTGCTTGCAAGAGCGGTTTCCGGCGAAGCAGAAGTTCCCTTCTTCTCGATTTCAGGATCAGAGTTTGTAGAAATGTTTGTAGGGGTGGGCGCGGCACGAGTCAGAGATTTATTCGAAACAGCAAAAAAGAGTGCTCCCGCGATTATCTTCATTGATGAGATTGACGCGGTAGGACGCCTTCGAGGCGCAGGCCTTGGCGGAGGAAATGATGAGCGCGAACAAACGCTCAATCAGATACTTTCTGAAATGGATGGCTTTGAGCGCCAAACAAATGTAATAGTTATTGCGGCAACCAATCGCCCCGATGTGCTTGATCCTGCACTTCTCCGTCCCGGCAGATTCGACAGAAGAGTTGTAATAGACGAACCCGATATCAAGGCCCGCGAAGAAATTTTAAAAATTCACGCAAAAGACAAGCCGCTTGTAAAAAACGCAGATTTACACGTCGTTGCGCAGCGCACTCCGGGATTTTCGGGAGCCGATCTTGCCAGCGTGATGAACGAGGCAGCAATCCTTGCCGCGGGCAACAACCAAAAAACAATCACTCAAAATGATATATTGATATCTATTGAAAAAGTGCTTCTTGGACCGGAACGAAGAAGCCACGTGTACAGCAAAAGAGAAAAAGAGATTGCAGCGTATCATGAAGCAGGCCACGCCCTTGTAGTAAATTCCCTCCCCCACACCGACCCGGTGCATAAAATTTCTATTATTTCGCGCGGCAAAGCCGCCGGGTATACGCTCAAGCTGCCTCTAGAAGATAAACATTTTCGTACAAAAACAGAATTCGTGGAGGAGCTGGCTGTAATGCTTGGCGGATATGCAGCAGAGAAAGGTGTATTCAACGAGCTTACGACCGGCGCTTCAAGTGACCTCCAGAAAGCGTCCGACCTTGCGCGAAAAATGGTAATGCAGTATGGTATGAGCGATAAACTCGGGCCGGTAACTTTCGGCGACAGAGAAGAGCTGGTGTTTCTGGGCAAAGAACTTGGCGAGCAGAAAAATTATTCCGAAGGCACAGCGCAAGAGATAGATAAGGAAGTTTCAAAGTTCATCGCCTCAGCGCTCAAAACTGCCCAAAAAATTATCAAAGAAAGAAAAGAAAAACTCCAACAAATCGCCGAAGTGCTTGTGAAAAAAGAGACGATAGATAAGAAGGAATTTGAAGAGCTGATGGCAACCTAAGAGGGTGCATAGCTCAATGGTAGAGCACGAAGCTTATACCTTCGCGGTTCTTGGTTCGAATCCAAGTGCACCCACAGCATGGGCGGTTAGCTCATTTGGTTAGAGCGTCACATTGACATTGTGAAGGTGATAGGTTCGAATCCTATACCGCCCACCAAATCAGGCTCGGCCCATATATTCATGAACCCAAAAATTATATATGAGGATGAAAATGTAATTGTGATTGATAAGCCCGCGGGACTTACGGTGCACGCATCGGATGAAAGGCATAAAAGGGAGACATTGGTCTCTTTTTTGGTTGAGCACCATCCCCCGTTGAAAAATATCGGAGAAAACGCCCTGCGCCCCGGCATTGTACATCGACTCGATAAAGAAACATCGGGATTAATGGTTATTGCCAAAAATAATGAAACGTTTTTTGATTTAAAAAAACAATTTCAGGAAAGAAAAATTGAGAAGAAATATATTGCGCTTGTTTCGGGAGCCGTAGAAAAAAATGAAGGCATCATTGATACTCCCCTAATCAAAACCGGCACCACTACAAGAGTTATGAATGGCGCCGCGAATCAATCCCTCGCCGGAGGATCAGGCCCAAATAGATCCGCTATTACCGAATATAAGGTTATCGGACGATATAGTGAATATACCCTTGTAGAAATTCGGCCGAAAACCGGCCGGCAGCATCAGATTCGCGTACATTTTACATCAATAAATCACCCGATAGCGTGCGATAAACTATACGGAAGAAAAGCCAAAAAATGTCCGGCAGGGCTCACCCGCCACTTTTTGCATGCCTACCACTTGAAATTTACTCTAAAAAATGCTTTAATGGAATTTGAGAGCGAACTGCCCAAGGATTTGGCGGATGCCCTCAAAATGCTATGAACAAACTGCAAGCATTCGTACAGCAATATACAAAGCAAAATGTCCCGCCCCTTCGGGCCGGAGACACTGTTCGCGTACACGAGCGCGTAAAAGAAAAAAACGGGGAAAGAATTCAGATTTTTGAAGGCATTGTAATAGCAAGAAAGCATGGCCTCAAAGGACCAAATGCCACCTTTACTGTGCGTAAAATATCGGCACATAATGTAGGAGTTGAAAAAATATTTCCCATGCACTCTCCCAGAATTCAAAAAATAGAAATTGTAAAACACGACAAAGTCCGGAGAGCAAAGCTTTATTATATCCGCGATCTTCGTGGCAAGAAAAAGAAACGAAAGGCATCAAAAATGCTTGGGCTGGTGTACGAAGAGGCAGTGCCCGAGAAAGAGGTTACCGATGAAGGATCTACACCAGAAGAAGCGACGACCGAGCAAACTCCTGAAGAAGAAAAAGCCGAATAAAATCGCCCAGGTGGTGGAATTGGTATACACAGCAGCTTGAGGGGCTGTGTCCGTAAGGACGTGCGGGTTCAAGTCCCGCCCTGGGCATACTATGACGGAAATTCAAATAGAAAATATAATAAGTTTTATTATTCCCTGGCTTTTAGCTCATGGGGTAAAAATTGTTTTTATCCTTTTCGGCGCTTTTGTGCTGAACCGAATTGCAAAAAAATTCATAGAAAAAGCAGTACGGAAAGCAGTCACCTCGGAGGGACGCGGTGCTGAAGCAGAACGGAAGAGAGAGGAGACGCTGATTAAAATTTTTGTCGGAGGCCTAAAGCTTATCGTATGGACAATAGCGATAGTAATGACCCTTCCCGAGTTTGGCATAAACATCGGGCCGATTCTCGCGGGAGCCGGAGTTTTGGGGCTGGCTATAGGGTTTGGGACACAGCATATGGTACGAGATTTCTTGGCCGGTCTTTTCGTCATCTTGGAAAATCAATACCGGGTAGAGGACTATATCTGCCTGGATAGCACCTGCGGCACCATAGAAGACATCACTCTGCGAAAAACAGTATTGAGGGACCTCCATGGCACAGTTCATCACATTGCCCATGGGTCAGTAGGCATAGTTTCCAATTACACCAAAAAGCTTGGGATCGCCCGCATGGATATAAGCGTTGCTTACAAAGAAGATATAGACCACGTCATGGAAGTAATCAATCAAGTAGGGAAAAAAATGGCGGAAGAATCCCCATGGAAAGAAGATACTCTTACGGCTATTCAAGCTTCAGGAACGGGGCCAAGCAATTTTGCCGATTCCGGCGTAGAAATAACAGTTTCGGGTGAAACAAAAGTTGGGACGCAATGGGGTATGCTTCGCGAATTTAGGAGAAGAATCAAATACGCTTTTGACAAAGAGGGTATCGAAATCCCATTCCCTCAAAGAACTGTCTGGATGAAGAAGGAAGGGAAGTAGCTCTGGATTTATCAAGGGGTACTAAAAAATTGTAGCCCCTCACATATGTTCGGGACGCTAAAATTTCTTACCGAATCAAAGATTTGGAGAAATTTTGGGGGCGCTTAACTCAGTGGCCAGAGTGCTTCCTTTACACGGAAGAAGTCGGGAGTTCGACTCTCTCAGCGCCCACACCTTGATTTCGAGAATATTTTCGCCGCGGTAGCTCAGGGGTAGAGCAGTAGCTTGAAGAGCTTCGTGTCGGGGGTTCGATTCCCTCCCGCGGCACATATAAAAACAGACTATCCTAAGGATAGTCTGTTTGATTTTTACTTAATCCCGAGCTCCTCTTCAAACTGCTTTATTGCCTCGGCGGTCTTTTTGTACGTGCCGAGGGACCCCGAAGTTATAGTAATAGAGTCAATCCCGCATTTTACCAGGAAACGCGTAAAATCCATAAGGTATGAGGGCGCTTCTCCGCATATGCCTATCTTCTTCCCGCGGCTATGTGCAACGCTGATAACCCCACTGATCGCGCGCTGTATGCCCTCGTCGCTTTCATTCACAAGCTCGGCCAATTCTCCCGAATCCCTGTCCACCCCGTATATTAACTGTGTCAGGTCGTTGGATCCGATGCTGAATCCGTCGAATATATCGGCGAATCTGTCGGCAAGAAATATATTTGAGGGAATCTCTATCATCACATATATTTCCAAGCCGTCAGCGCCTTGCTCAAGACCGTACTCTTTCATGAGCGCAATCACCTTGCGCCCCTCTTCGGGCGTACGGCAGAAGGGTATCATGGGGATAATATTCTTGAAACCAAATTCTTCGCGCACTTTCTTAACGGCTGCGCACTCAAGACGAAACGCTTCGCTATAGCCCGGATGCAAATACCGGGCAGCGCCGCGCAATCCTATCATCGGATTTGCTTCATTTAAAAACTCAAACTCTTTCCCGCCCGTAAGATCCGCGTATTCATTGGATTTGAAATCCGAGAATCGCATTATTACCGGCCTGGGGTAGAAAGCCGCCCCAATCCTCCCCCATGCTTCGGCAAGCTTGTCTACAAAATACTGTGGCTTGTCTTCGTAATGGCCGGCACAGCTGTCTACTACTTCTTTCACTTCGTCCGGTATGTTGGGATATTTTACCCATGCCATTGGGTGCACATTTTTAAGTATCTCCCCCACTATAAGCTCTGTGCGCGCGAGTCCCACCCCTTTGCTTGGAATGTGCGATTTAGCAAAAATACCAAGAGGCTTATTCCCAAAAAGCATGAGGTCGGTCTTGGGCCACCTAAACCCGCTGAAAGAGACCTTTTCTGTATGGAATGGAGTAAAACCATCGTATACGAAACCAATCTCTCCTTGGGAGCAATCTATAGTTATCTCTTGGCCATCTTGAAGAATTTCCGTGGCACTGCCGGTGCCTACGACACAAGGCATGCCCTCTTCTGCGGCTATTATCGCGGCATGACATTTACGCGCGCCGTCGTTTGTGACCATGGCGACAGCTTTGCGCATTGCCGGCTCCCACGAAGGAGTAGTCATATGAGTCACAAGTATCTCGCCTTCTTTGAATTCTCCCAAATGCTCAAAAGATTCAATTATATTTACCTTGCCTGTCACAATCTTGTCTCCCACACTCACGCCTTCCAGTATCTTTTCGGAATCTTTTTCATCAAGCAAATATTCATTAAAATCAAGAGAGGGCTTCTTTACGCCCGTAGCCGGACGCGCCTGCACTATAAACAGCTCCCCGCTCACGCCGTCTTTCGCCCATTCGATGTCCACGGGCATCCCGTAGTGATCTTCAATATGAGCGGACCATAGCGCTATCTTCAGTATTTCATCATTGTCCAATGCGGGCTTTAGCTGATTCTGTCTTGGGACGGGCACGGCAGCTGTGGTCATGGCTTCCGAAAAAGCATACACAAGCTTCGTGTCCTTTTTAACGACAGTGTGGCCAATGATAGGCCGGAATCCCTGCTTCAGCATGGCCTTTGAAACAATATATTCGTCGGGATTTATCTGGCCGCCGACAATCAGCTCTCCGAGGCCCCATCCGGCATTGATTATTACAACGTCTTTGAATCCTGTGTTGGTATCAACGGTAAAAGCTATTCCCGAAGACGCCTTGTCGGAACGCACCATTTTCTGTACGCCTGCAGACACAAGAATATCAAGGTGGTCGCGCAATCCTATTCTCTCACGATAATCAATCACACGCATTGTGAAGTTAGACGCAAAGCACCGAAGCGTAGCGTCAATAACATCCTCCTCGCCGCGCACATTAAGAAAGGTTTCCAACTGCCCGGCAAATGAGGATTCTTCTCCGTCTTCGGCTATGGCAGAAGATCGTACGGCAACATCCAACCGTGATGAAAGCGGCTCTCGCGCGCCAAATTCTTCTTCAAGTTTTCTATAGGCCTTGCCTATTTCCTTCTGCAAATCATCCGGCAGAGACTTTGACAGGATTAATCGCCTTGCCCTTGTAGATACGTAATCCAGGTTAGATAAATCGCTATTTATCTCTTCCAGAATCCCCTCAAGAGCTTCTTTTATTTCTGCTTGAGAAAGGAAATGTTTGTAAGCGGCAGTTGTAACGGCAAAGCCATTAGGAACTTTTACTCCAAGCGAGCTAAGATTATTGTACATCTCCCCAAGAGACGCGTTCTTGCCGCCAACAAGCGCGACATCATCCTTCCCGATTTCAGAAAACCAAAGTATGAATCGCTTCTCTTTGCTCCTTGCTTTTCCGGCCATGCCTGCCTCCTATTTTCAAAGATCAAATATTTCAACGTTCTTATGGTAAGCTAATTATTAAAAAATGACAATCTTCACAAATCGGGAATGAGGTGGTAAGATGGAGAAAATGCGGGTATCGTATAGTGGCTATTATACGTCCTTGCCAAGGACGAGATAGGGGTTCGACTCCCCTTACCCGCTCCCAATTTCGTTCAAAAATCCGCCAAGAGGCGGGTTTTTGATTTACGAAATTGAGGACCCTGAGGAGCGAAGCGACGTAGGGTTACCTTAAGTAAGCAACTCATTTCCCCGCCCAAAATTAAATGGCTAATTAAATGGCTAAGTGACTTAGCCATTTAATTAGCCATTTAAT
>CAJXHR010000019.1 GCA_913054525.1 uncultured bacterium
AATTCCTGCTCGTCATATAGCTGAAATGTGCGGTCTACTCCGTACGCCGGATCATTGAATACTTGTGCGTATTGACCCGCATGCTCACGGTAGAACTCTTCTGAAAAATCAGATTGATTTTCACCGGACGGAGAATCTCGCATTTCGTTGCCCGTGGCATACCTCCTCGCTTAATTTATTCACAGTATGTTGAACGTCATTAACTTCATTGTTCCTCTCCATTCTTAAAATGTAAAAGGGCTAGAAAATGTGCGTTTTCCCCATTGTCCCCCACCTCTCATAAAAAATCAACGGCTCAATACTTTAAAAGTATTGAGCCGTTGAAAATTAGAGGATTTTGTACCGTACGAAACGGCCTATGCGGACCCGACCAGATTCGAACTGGCGATCTTCTCCGTGACAAGGAGATGTGTTAACCAGGCTACACCACGGGTCCATTTACTCTGTGTCGGTGGGAGGAGTCGAACCTCCGACATCCACTTTATGAGGGTGGCGCTCTAACCGCTGAGCTACACCGACGCGTTGAAATGTTGCGGGTGAGGGAGTTGAACCCCCTTCAGAAGGTTATGAGCCTTCTATGATACCGACCAACCACCCGCGGCGTGAAATCGTAAAATATATAATAACATACTTTATAGAATTATTCCAGTTTCTGTGAAAATAGTCCTATAAATCTCGATAGTTTGCTCGGCGACCTCGCGGGTTAGTACGTATGAAGAATCTTCTTTCAAGAAGTCGCTTATCTGATGCGCGCGCCAGGCATTCTCCAAGCTCGGAAACTGATACTCTACAGCGTTCTTCAAACGCTCCTCTAATGTGTCGCCTTTATATCCTAGCTTTGCCACAACTTCATCGAGCATTGAATCGGCATCTATAATTGCCGTCCGCCATCCCCCGGAATCATCTTTTTCCATAGCTCCTTTTATCGCAAGCCATCGCTTTACCATCCTGCTCTTGGGCAGAGGAGATGCATTCCATGCTATCCAAAGATGCCTCATATGTGTCGCAAACGACCCACCCTTGTATATGAGAATAACAATACTGACAATCAATATTACAGAAATAAAGCCGCCTGCTATTTGCAGCACCAAAAACAATGTTGAATCAAAAAAATCCAGAAAAAGTTGGAATGCTTGCGCCGGTTGGAGCATATCTAAAGATTTAATTTTTAAACATTTCTGCCACTTCCAAAACTTTATAATCAGATTTTTGCGGACCAATTATATGCAGCCCCACCGGCAATTTCTTGCCTTCTTTTTCTATCCAGTCGCAGGGAATCGTAGCGGCCGGAAGCCCTGCAAGGTTCACCCCTACTGTGAATATATCCGAAAGATACATAGAAACCGGGTCTTTTGTCTTCTCGCCAAACTCAAACGGAAGAGTAGGCGTTGTCGGTGTCATTATAACATCAATTTTGGAAAATGCCTTCTCATATTCCCGTTTTATAAGAGTACGCACCTTTTGCGCTTTCAGATAATAAGCATCGTAATAACCGCTTGAAAGCGTATGCGTGCCAAGCATAATCCTGCGCCTCACCTCCGCGCCGAACCCGTTATGCCTTGTTTTTATATATGTATCCAGTAGATTATCCGCGTCTTTGCTTAAACCGTATCGTATTCCGTCGTACCTCGCCAAATTGGCAGAGACCTCCGAAGGCATAATAATATAGTACACCGCAAGGCCATAGTCCGTATGCGGCAAGCTTATCTCCTCTATTTTTGCCCCGTTTTCTTCATATTTTTTAATTGCTTTCTCTATGGATTTTTTAATTTCAGGATCAATCCCCTCCCCAAAGTATTCTTTAGGGATTCCAATTTTTATATTTTGAATTTGTTTCGAATTTCGTGCTTCGGATTTCGGATTTATGTCCAGCGATGTTGCGTCAAACCCATCTTTGCCTCTAATCGCGTCAAATATAATCCTTGCATCTTCCACGCTATTGGCAAGAGGCCCTATCTGATCCAGCGACGAAGCCATCGCAATAAGACCGTAACGCGAAACAGCTCCATATGTCGGCTTAAATCCCACAACCCCGCAAAACGCAGCCGGCTGTCTGATAGACCCTCCCGTATCGGAGCCGAGTCCTGCCACGCACATACCCGCTCCAACCGCGGCAGCTGACCCCCCCGAAGAACCGCCGGGAACCCTTTCCTCGTTATGAGGATTTTTTGTGGGCCCGAAAGCGGAATTTTCCGTAGAAGAGCCCATTGCAAACTCGTCCAGGTTTGTCTTTCCCATAAATATAGCGCCCGCCCCTCTCAATTTTTGAATGCAGGTTGCGTCATACGGCGCCTTGTAATTCTCTAAAATCTTGGATCCTGCGGTGCAGTTGAATCCCTTTGTGAGAATATTATCCTTTACCGCGATGGGAACACCCGTAAGTTCTGCAATTTCTTCGCCCTTTTCAATCTTCGCATCAACTTCTTCCGCCTGCTTCATGGCCCCCTCCTCGTCAACCTCAAGATACGCGTGAATGTCCTTGTCTTTCTTTTTTATCTCGTCCAAAAATCCCCGCACCATCTCCTTGCAGGAAACTTCCTTGCCGGTCAGCTGTTTGTGAATTTGGCTAATGGTCATAGGACTTTACCTACCTTTACATAGCCGTCTTTTGTTTCCGGGGCCATATCGGCAAGGGCTTTAACATCAGCATGGCTTGAGCCATTTTCGTCTTCGCGCATTTCGTTTTCTAGGCCCGTAATATGGGCTGTCGGCTCGACATCGGCGACATCCACCCCCTCCAGCTTATCTACATAATCCAAAACCGCCCCAAGGTCTTTTTGAAACTTCTCTTTCTCTTCATCCAAAATCCCGATCCGGGCAAGCTCTGCTATATGCTCAACTTGTTCTTTTGATAGATTTTTGCTCATATCATCTTTAGAAACTCTTTTTCACTTATAGTTTTTACACCTAGCTCCTTTGCTTTATCATACTTTGATCCGGGATTTTCTCCAACAACGACGTAATCCGTCTGCGAAGACACCGAGCCGGATGGGTCGCCTCCAAGCATTCGCACTTTTCTTTCGGCTTCCTGGCGGGTTAACTTTTCAAAGGTTCCCGTAAATACGAATGTCTTGCCCTTAAGCTTTGCACCAACGTGCTCGGGTTTTTCTATCTTGATGCCCTTGCCAAACAAATCCTTTACAAAACTCAAATTGCGACTATCGCGAAACCAGTTATAAATCTCTCTTGCGACCACACCACCAATGTCCGGGATGTTCCTAATATCGTCCTCGCTCGCTTTCTTGATGCCCTCAATACTTCCGAAGTATTGAGCAAGGTCGACAGATGTTTCCTCACCTACGTGCCGTATGCCGAGCGCGTGGATAAATCGCGCCAAAGATACATCTTTGCTTTTTTTGACAGCGCCTACAATATTTCCCGCGGACTTTTCCTGAAACCTCTCGAGAGACACCAAGTCCCCCTCGCGAAGATCAAAAATATCCGCCGGGTTGGATACAAGTCCCTCATCCACAAGCTGATCAATAATTTTGGGGCCCAGCCCCTCAATATCAAACGCCCGCCGGGAAACGAAAAAGTAAAGATACTCCCTGCTCCGTGCGGGACAATCTTTGTTTGTGCAGCGCAGTATTACTTCCTCGGTTTTTGAAAGAATCTTGCCGCATACAGGACATTCACGCGGCATATAAAACTTTTTCTCTTTCCCTGTGCGCAGATCTTTTACAGATTCAATGACATCGGGGATTACATCGCCGGCCCTGCCCACAATAACAGTATCTCCTATCCTGACATCCAGCCGGTCAATCTCATCCTGATTGTGAAGTGTAGCGCGGCTGACCGTCACCCCGCCTACCTCCACGGGCCTGAGGTGCGCGATGGGCGTTACAGCTCCCGTACGCCCTATGTGTACTTTTATATCTTCCATGACAGTTGTCGTCTGCTTAGGCGCAAACTTAAATGCGCGGATTCCCCTTGGGCTCTTGCCCGCGACCCCCAGCTTATCAAATAGCGCGTTGTCATCTATTGTTACGACCACCCCGTCAATATTATAAGGCAGTTTGTCTCTCTCTCTTGTAATTTTCTGAAAAAATTCGGAAATCTCTTTAGTGCTTTTACATTTCTTTTCATTGGAGACGGTTCTGAAGCCGAGAGTCCTTGCCATTTCGTGTTCCTCGCTATGCCTTGCTTGTCCCGCGTCTCCCACCACATCATAAGCGAGGAACTTCAATGCACGCGCGGCTGTAAGCTTTGGGTCAAGCTGGCGCACCGATCCTGCGGCCAAATTTCTCGGATTGGAATATTCCTTTTCTCCTTTCTTTCTCTGCTCACGATTCATCCTCTCAAAGGTTTTCTTGTCCATATACACCTCTCCGCGTATTTCAAGCTCCCCTTTCTCCGCTATTTTATCAAGTCGCTTCAGTGCTGCCCGGCCGTGAACTTCAAGGCGCAGGGGAATGCTCTCTATTGTCTTTATATTCATCGTCACATCTTCGCCGACTTTTCCGTTGCCCCGGGTTGCCGCGCGCACCAGCAATCCATTTTTATAAAGCAAGCTTATAGCAAAGCCATCAATTTTAGTTTCACAAAAATAATTAATCTTTTGTCCGGGCAAGAGCCGGTTCAGATAACTTTCCCAATCCTCAACATCTTTTTCCGTAAAAACGTCGTCTATCGAGAGCATGGGAACTCGATGCTCTGCCTTCTCAAACTTATCAAGCGGCTCTCCTCCTACTCGCTGGGTAGGGGAATCCTGAGTCACAAAACCGGGAAATTGCTTTTCGAGTTCGGAAAGTTCCCTCTTAAGCGAATCGTGCGCCTCATCCGAAATCTCCTGCTTATCAAGCACGTGATACATATAGCGATAACGGCCGATCACCTTTTTGAGTTTTTCTATACGCTTTTTTGCCTCTTTTGTATTCATTAATAATTTACTTCTATAGCTCTTTTTGTGCCCTGATATTCTCCAATTGATTCTATACAAAAATTATCCGCAGAGCAACCATCCGTCCCGGATTGCACAACCGTTACCCGAAATACTGCCCCATTTTCCAACTGCGTATTTGCTATCGATGAAGGATTGTTTCTGTTTGTCAGCACTTTCTCAATCCCCGAATCAGCCGCAAAAAAAGCCCTGACATAAAAATTGGATTCTCTCGCAAACCTGATCTCGCGCAAAATAATCGCCGAAGATCCCAGCGCAATTGCAAGCATTGCGCTTAATATTAATATGGACAACGTCACAGCGACGCCGCTCTCATGGTTTGTGTTTTCTGTCATGGCACATCAACGCTTCTTGCCGATATTGTTGTTTGAAGTATAATCCCCGCGGAATGCTGATTTGGATCTTTGGCATCAATAACTATTGTCACCCTTGGCTGCTCTCCGTCTGTCGCTTCTTGTCCGCGGACATCGAAATCTAATCTTTCTATATTGATGTCATTAGAAGTTAAATTACGGAATTCTTGTCCCGTATCAAGACGCATCCTTATAATACCCCCCGAAAGATCATAGGTACGGCAATTGCTTTGGGGATCAATAAAGATTATACTCGCTCCTCCTCCGCTATAAGTGCTTCCTGCGCTACCCGTACAAATGCCCGTCTCATCTCTTCGCGCCATGCGGATTTGCCGGGACATTTGCTCAAGAGCAAATCTCGTATTGTCTACCAGATTCTGCTGCGCGAAAATGCTCCTCTGTCCTTGCAAGGACATGACAAACAGAGATGACATCGCTCCCAAGGCAAGCGAAAAAACTGTTGTCGCTACAAGTATTTCAATTAGGGTAAAGCCCCTGTTCATATTGATTACAGTTGCTTCCAATTATACAACCTCTCCGTTACGCTTATCGAAGTATTGCCCCAGGAAACAGTGCTGTTTATAAGCTTATATGGCGTGCCATCATCATCTCCCGAAGAAATATTGATATGCCGAAAAAAATTAGTCGGGGTCGCTGTGAGAATATGCGTATAATTTATATTCGTCCCATCGTTAAAAATATACAGCATTCTTTCGTTGAGATTTATATCTCCGCATGTGCCCGCACTTATAAGCGCAGTGGAATCAAACTGCACGCATGAATTGCCGTCAATCAATCCGTCATCCCACTCGGTTGTACCATCCACAGCCTCTTCTATCCAATTTGTATGGCGGATGTTGTGAATAACCTCCATGCCTTCCTGTGCCAAATTTACGGCAACAAGCTGATTCCTGACAACCAAACCTGCCGAAATAGTACGGTTAATCAACGCCGTGGAAGCGACTATTCCCGTACTAAGAATGGATACCGCTACTATTACTTCTATTAATGAAAAACCACGCATATTAATTTATATCAATGCTTCCTCCTAGCCCGACCGTCACAGATTTTCCTCCTGTTATAGAAATAGTCAGGGAGCTTGCGCCCGCGGGCGCAAAGCTGACAATGGGGTCGGGTGGGTCAAAAAGCACATCGGCGCACAACGATTGCGCGCATACATAATTGGAAGAAAGATCTGTTAGGGATATATTGTCCTCAAGATCGATTGCCTCTATCGTTTCTCCGATGTCGTATTGGCCGTTCATATTTACCGCTCCATCTTCAAAAATATTTAGTATCGTTGAGGATATATCAAAATGGGCGCCAAAGCGGCAGGGTGAAACCGTACAGCTCCCCGAAAGCGCCCTATTCTGCGCGCCCCTTACGGCATGAGCAATACTCTGCAAAGAATTCCTTTCGGCAATGCTCCGGATGCCGCCGCGATAATTTGCAAACATCAAACCGCTCAAAAGGCTGATTATCGATATTACGACGATTAATTCCACTAACGTAAAACCTCTCATATAAATAAACTTAGATACCATTCCGTGATTTTATCTCCCAAAAACATCGCGATAAAAGTCCCTGTCACAAGAAAAGGCCCGAAAGGCACCTGGCTTTTCATTGTTTTTTTCCCGTACGCGATAAGTCCCATACCTATTATACCACCCAGCATAAAAGCAGCGAACAAACCTACCAGAATATCCGGCCATCCTAAAAATAACCCCATAAAAAATGCGAGCTTTACGTCGCCAAATCCCATCCATTTGCCTCTTGAGGCAAAAAACATCGCGGCGAAAAAAACAGAAGCGCCGATAGCCGCGTATATTGTATATTGTATGTTGTATGTTGTATGTTGCCATACAAAAATTCCCGATACCAAAATGGCGGGGTAGATTATCTTATCGGGAATAATATAGTGCTTGAGGTCATACACAAATATCACGATTAAGAGGCTTGAGATTGTCAGCGTGTAAAGCAGGGGCAGATTATGGTGCAAAACCAAGACAAATAAAATTGCGGTAGCAAGCTCTACCAGCGGATACTGCCAAGAAATATTGCTCTTGCATTCCCGGCATTTACCCCCCTGGATCACAAAGCTAAAAATAGGCACAAGTTCATACCACGCCAAAACATGCCCGCATTTGGGGCAATGGGAACGGCTTTTGACTATTGACTCTCCGCTATCGAGGCGATAGATCACAGCATTGAGAAAACTGCCCACAATAAGCCCGAATAGGAATATCCATGCATAGTAAAACATAAAGCTATTATATCACAAAAACCCCGTAGTCACGGGGTTTTGTCTAAAAAATCGAATTCACAGGTCTATGGCCGGACGCAGAACTTACCGGTTGCGTCATCACAGTTACAGCTTGGCACCGTCACCCCATCTACATCTCCATCAAGCGCCGCATGCTCGACATTCTCAAGATCTGCTACCAATACATAGTTCTGGCTATCGCCCTGGTTATCATACGCGTATGCGAGGGATCCGCCTCCCGGATCTACCGGCAAACCGCCTATATACGCTGTATCACCCGTAACAAGTTTAGCTTCTAATCCTGCCCAGCCGTTGCATTCACCAGCATTGTTGTCTCCGGGTGGGTATGACTGATGATCATCGTAGTAGGCCGCTAGAGCTAGCCGCATCTGCCGCATGTCGCCAACTCGTTTCACATCCCTTGCCTTACCCCGCGCGTTATTTAACGAAACCATAACTATTGACGCTAAAATACCTATAATAGCAATGACAACTAGCAATTCTATTAACGTAAAACCTTTTTTCATAAAATTACAATTGAAAATTAATTTTAGCGACCTTTTAAAATAATTAACCTCACAAGCATATTGAATCTGTCTCTATGAGCCCTACATCTGTTACCGTGAAGCATCCTGACTGTTCAAGATTTACCCTCAACCCATACTTCTGCGGGTCATTATAATCATTCCATTGATATGGATTCACGCCCGCTGTAGTCGGCACCGGATCCATGAATGTCTGGTCTGCGCATGTAATGGGAGTCCCCGCCACAATATCCACCCACGTGTCGTCGCTTCCCGCGAAGTTCGGATACGCACCCGGCGGCGCCTCGTTGTAGCAAAGCTCAAGCGCTGTCTGGATCTGCCTCAACTCTGCCATTGCTTTCGCGTCTCTTCCGCCCCTTCTTGCCCCTCCCAAGGATACAACCACAATGCTTGCCAGAAGCCCGATAATGGATACTACCACAAGCAACTCTATTAACGTGAATCCCTTTTTCATATTAAAACTTTTAGCTTATAGCCGGTAGCTTGTAGATTGTTTACTGAAAGCTAAAAACTAAAAACTAAAAACTAAAGCTTTAAGCAATACGCCGGATCATCGCAATCAATATCATTAAACTCACTTTGTATACCATCGACATCTACGATAAGCGCGGTATGGTTGTCCTTCTCAAGCAATGCCTTCAGCACAAACTTTTCCAGGGAAGCGCTTGGAGAATAGTCGTACTGATATATCTCCGTACCCAGAGGATCTTCCGGCAATATAGACATAAACTCCTTCGATTCCGTATTGTCTCCACACGCTA
>CAJXHR010000020.1 GCA_913054525.1 uncultured bacterium
CGCTTCAGCAGACTGATATTATGCTCGGCATAATATTTCGAATAAACTTCCAACTTCTGCCTATATTGCTTCTGCCACTCCTCATCCGGTCCTGCCTCCCGCTCGTCCGGTTTTTGTCTTTGTGAATAAAGTTCTCTCAACTCATTTCTCATATTTGAGAGCTCCATCCTAATTTTAGATTTCTCGCCCTTATTCCAGTCGCCATAATCCCGGCTTATGGCCGTAAACTCGGCTCCTTTTATATAAGATGGTGGCACGTCTTCCCCGCGGTATGTGCCCAAGCCCATACGCCTCTCATCTTCATCGTGCAGCCCTTCGTACAATCGAACCTTCTCTGTTGTGCCCTCGGGCGTAGTGATGAGAATCATGACATCACCCATAACTTCACGCGTCCCTACCCCGGGCCCTTTACTCCTATCATCCGCCTCGAATGTGAGCTTCGCAATGCGCCTCTCTCCTCTTTCCTCAACTTTTGCCTCCCACTTGGGAAACTGTGTTTCGCCAAATGCCACCATTTGCTGTCCGGTTTCGCCAACAATAAAGGCACCCTGTTCTATTTGGGTTAATACGTTTGAAATCTTTGATTTCAAAGATCGATCAAGAGCTTTGGCAGTCTCGGGATCCTGACTTTTAAAGGCCTCAATTCCTTCTTCAAGCACTTTTCTGTTTCCGCTAGCCAAAAGATACTTTTCTGCATCCTCCTTGCTTGTAAATCCTTGTTCCCCGATGTGCTCAACGAGCCATGAAATATCACCCTCCAAAGTATTTTTAATCCCCCCTATGCGCTCAACAGCTTTCTCGCGCACTGCCGCGTATTTTCGCTTAAATTTTTCCCCATATTCAGAAGAAAGATTCGCCAATTCCTCGAGAGTTCTGTTAATAGCGCTATATGCCTTCTCAGCCTCAAGGGGGCAACCACGCTGCAAATCCCCTAAGCTCCTCTTTAGCTGAGGAAGCTCTAAGTTAATCCAGTCGTCCATTTGAGACTTGCTCTCGAACCCCTCCAGTTGCCTTTTTGTGCTGACAAGAATTCCCTGAACATCCTTGATAATTTCAGCCTCTCTGTTGCTGAAAAGTTCTGAAGATTTTATTTTGTATTCTTCGCTCAATGTCTCAAATTCTTTACGAGCAGTATCATCCAGCGTTAACTTTATTGTTTCTAATGTTTCAAGCGCAGCCCGTGCCTCAAAGATAGCAGTCATCGATAGAGACCCCGAGAGTCTCTGTCGTGCAGTGCCCAGAAACTTTTGCGCGCTTTCAGTTGCAAATATTTTTTCTTTTTCCTCAATATGACGCTCGATGCCGGATGTGAGAAACTCTATCTGATCCGGCTTCATATTATCTTGCTTTAGTTCTCCCTTGAGCCTAAGCAATCCTTGTCTTAGCCGCTGAACTCCTTCGGCATCAGTGACTTCTGCTGCCCGTTTATAAAAATCCTCCTCAAAATCTTTCTTTGTTGTCTCGAACTTTTTGAATCTCTCCACATCAGCAGCTTCTTCTTTGGCTCCGTCCGCTTTGGATACCTCCGGGGAAAAGATTTCCTTCACATCAATCCTTTGAGTCATTTGCTCAATACGCCGTTTCTCAAACTCTTTCTGGTATCGCTCAGCGCTTATTTTATAAGTAATCAAATATCCTTCTTCATTCACTGCTCTCATATTCCCGCTCTCGTTAAAATTCGCGTGGCCAAGGCCTGGCTCTCGCCTTACCTCTTCGAGCGTATCCTTTGTTATAAAAACCAAATCTTCGCCGGAAGAAAAAACAAAGAAAGCGCCGCTAGGATCAATCTCGAGATTGTCAATTTTACCATATCTTTTGGGAAATTCAGCGGCAAGGGATTGCCATCGCTCGGGGTCTTCCTCAAGATCCAGCTTCATGAGGTTTCTTGGATTTGTGTTGCTGCAGTAATAGAAAACACTGGAATTTTCAGGGTCTCTGCAAAAATTCTTTTCAATCGAAGGAATTTTGTCTGTAAATACAGGGGGCGCGTCTACGTTATCCTTCCCCTCTATATCCCCATATCCTACCGTGCTCTGCCCAATTTCTATGCCCTCATTCGTAATCATCGCAAAATATTTCTCCGTAAGACCGGGCACGTAACCTTTAGAACGCATAAGCATAGCTTTTTCTGTGGCTTCACCCACATCCAAAGGCAATTCTCCCATATACGATGTGTCAAACCTTTTCCAATTTCTTGGGTCTAAAATATGCCCCTTTTCGTTCTCGGTTACATACACTACAAAGTCTCCAGCTTCATTCGTCGCAATGATAAATTTTCCGGACTCAAACGCAGGTATAACCAACTCCAAGGAACCACCCTTGACCTCCTCGGCATCCGCCGCAAGCACATTAAAAAATGCTCGCTCTCGAGAACTAGACCCGCTGCGGGCATAAATTTGTCTCCGCGCATGCAGTCTTAAATGGGGGACGACTTCTGGTAGTCCAATAACATCAGGCTGTGAATCTCCTTTCGGTGTATCCATTGCTATAAGGCGCACCTTGAATTTTCTCGCAAACTCCTGCCAATTTATCTTGTGTGCCAAGGTGTTAAGGGGTTGGAGAAAATTTTCATTCTTTATACCGTCCTCGTCATAAATGCTCACCTCCGTACGTGATGAACTTGAACTTTCTAAAACAACAATGGTTTGATCGTGCCAAGTCTCAATATTTTTAAGCCCCCTGTCCCTCCCGTAACCGTCAATAGTAATTTTATTTTTGGATCGTGAAATTTCCACCAATTCCAACGCCGGCATTTCTTCTTCCTTGCGCTCTTGGGTTTCCGGTTCCATTGAATTGTTCATTTCGGGATTCTCGCGGGAGCCCTCCTCGGGGGAATTTTGCATAACAAAAGATTGCATGAATTAAATTTAATTTACCGCTTTATTATAACAATAGTATTAGAAAATAACAATTTTACCGCTTGTTTTACAACAAATTTTCAACGGCTCAATACTTTTAAAGTATTGAGCCGTTGAAAATGGCTTAAATTAGACATATTTATTAATAAAATGGCTTATTTAAACCATTTTTTCCAGAAAACCTTGACATAACCATTGACATATTACCTAATATATGATATGATTACCTGTTCTCCCAATGCGGAGAATTTTTAAATGAAAACAAAAAACCAAACTCAAACTCTGGCATCGACTTTTCTGATAGCATCTTTTGCCCTTACGCTTGCCGGACATGGCAGCGTTGAGGTATCTTCGGATATTGAAGACTCTTTGCCTATTGCCAAATCATATAAGATTACATCCGAGGAATACCTGTTTGTGAAGCCGGAATTCTTTGAATTCAAGGAATATATAGAACATATTACAATAGGGGAGACCGGCTTCCTCGCGATAAAAAGCCCGCCCAATAAAGAGCAGGTGGTAGTGTCCAGGATGTGGATTTTTGTTACAGCATACTCCTCCACGCCGGACCAGACAGATGACACGCCGTTTATCACGGCTTCCGGATCTCACGTACGCGATGGCGTAATCGCGGCAAACTTTTTATCAATAGGCACAAAGGTGCGCTTCCCCACAATGTACGGCGATAAAATATTTGTAGTTGAAGACCGCATGAACCCCCGCTACACATACCGCGCAGATATATGGATGCGCACACGACATGAGGCAAAACAATTCGGCCTGCGAAATCTGCCGATAGAAGTAATCAGAGAAATCTAAAATCCGCCCTAGGGCGGATTTTAGATTTCTCTGATGCCCGGGGAGAGACTCGAACTCTCAAGCCTTTCGGCATTTGATTTTAAGTCAAACGTGTTTACCAGTTTCACCACCCGGGCAAATATACAGAGGCCACGGCCGGAATTGAACCGGCGTACGGGGTTTTGCAGACCCCTGCGTAACCACTCCGCCACGTGGCCATTAAACGATTTCCGATGCACATATTTTAACACGTTCTACCGCATTTTTCAATGTTTCTCCTTTCAGCTCAAACCCTGCCGCGTACTTATGCCCTCCTCCGCCAAGGGCGTTTGCAATGCGCGATACATCAACTTTTTTAAACGGCTCGCTTCTCATACTGCCTTTAATCACTTCCGGCGTATGCTCTATTAGAAGAAGCGAAAAACGCGCATCCGGCGGCGTATTTATTATATTTACAATACCCTCAAAATCATCAAGGCATGCTCCCAGTTTTATAAATTCCTTATGCGAGATTATAACGTACGACATGCCGGCTTTCTCGTCGCGCAAAACATGCCTCAATATAGAGCCCCATACTCTCAAAGTATGAGGCGATTTATGAGAAAAAGTTTGCCTTTGAAGCTTTGCCATAGACGCGCCGCATCGCAAAAGATCTCCCGCGGCGTTGAGCGTTGAAATGGAAGTATTGACGTGCGCGAATCCCCCCGTATCCGTGAATATTCCCGTAAGGAGAGCTGTTGCCGTGCGCATCGAAATGAAGCATTTCCCATAACGCAAAAACCTATATAAAATCTCGCATGTAGAAGACGCAGCGGGGTCTATTATTAGTATATCCCCGATTTGGCGCAAGGGGGGATGATGATCAAATGTTACGACCTTGGCATCTTTTATCAAATCGCTATCCACTCCAAGCCGCTTAAAATCACCATAGTCAAAACCAAAAAAAAGATCGGGAACAAATTCTCCAATCTCGGTATCGTGAACTATATTTTCCGAATACGGCAAAAACTTTAGGTTCTCAGGGAGTGGATCTTTCGAGAACATGACCACCTTTTTGCCCTTCTTCCTCTTCAGGACAGAAAACATCGCAATCATTGATCCTAGAGCATCTCCGTCCGGGCGCTCATGGACCGCAAGAAGTATATTGCTTTTTTGTTCTATGAGGCTAAAGACCTCGTCAAACTCGCTTGAGAAGTTCATCTATTTTGCGTGCTTCCTCCTCTTCTTCGTCGATATAAAACCTGACTTTAGGAACAGGCCGCATACGCAATCGTTTATTGAGGCCCTGCTGGATATCGAATATGTTTTTGTTTATCTCCGCAAAAACATCGCCGGACTTCTCGTCCGGGATAACCGAAAAATAAATATCGGCATAGTTTAGGTCGTCTGATAGTTCCACGCGAGTGAATGTGACAATACTTCCCGTAACATCAATCTCTTTGGCGATAATTGCTCCCAGCTCCCTGCGTATAAGCTCATTTACCCGCTCCATCCTTCTCATATGGTTACGCTTTTCTTTATAACCTCATATGCCTGAAGCACATCACCGACCTGAATTCGCGCGGATCCGTCGAAAAGCACTCCGCATTCCTGCCCCTTATCCACTTTATCAACTACCTTATCCGCGATTTTAAGCTGCGCAATCCTGCCTTCACCAAGCAGTTCCTCGCCCCTCATCACGCGGACCTTAGCGCCCCTTTTTATCTCTCCTGCGGTTACCTTTCCGCCAACAATCATCCGTGACTTTTCTGTCCTGAAAATGGCAAGCGTCTTCAGAGCCCCGAGTTCCACTTCCTCGCTTTCCCCGCTCAAAAATTCACTTATCTTGGCCCTGACATTCTCCACCAACTCATAAATAATATCGCTCAATATAATTTCAACTTTCATCTGTTGCGCAAAAAGCTCCGCGGACTGATTCACTTTTGTCCTGAAACCCACGATTATCGCGTTTGCGGCGGCGGCAAGCTTTATATCCGATTCCATAATATCTCCGCTGCCTTCACTCAAGACCCTGATGGACAAATTCTCATTTTTAATACCGCGCAATACTCCGTGCACCGCTTCAAGCGTCCCCCCGACATCCGCCTTTAGTACTATATTCAGCACCTTTACGCCTTCGGGCGTATCAATGACCTCACGCTCCTCCCCATATTTCCTTTGCTTTTCCTCTACAATTTTTTGCGCCTCTTCGATACCGCTGACTACTTTAAATTTTTCTCCAACGAGAGGCACCTCTCCAATCCCTATGACAAAAGCAGGAGATCCCGGACTTGCCTGCTCTATGGCACTGCCTTGAAAATCTTCCAGTTCCTTTACCCTACCGAAAGTTGAAGATAAGGATATCACATCATTTTTATTCAGGATTCCCTCCTTTACAAGCAATGCCACAGTTGGACCGCGCTTGTGACTGAGCTCCGCTTCAATAACAACTCCTTTCGCGTTTGTCCGTATGTCCGCTTTAAGCTCCTCAACTTCAGCGACAAGATTAATAATCTCAAGAAGCGAGTCAATGCCTTCACCGGTCTTGACGGAGACCTCAGCACTAGGCACTTCTCCCTTAAATTCTTCTATAACAATCTGCTCTTCCAGGAGCTGATTTTTTACTTTCACAATATCTGCGTTTGACTTATCTATTTTTGTAATCGCGACAATCATAGGAATGCCTGCGTGCTTTATGTGCGTAATCGCCTCTTTGGTCTGCGGCATTACACCGTCATCCGCCGCTATCACAAGGACCGCGACATCCGCGACCTTCGCCCCGCGGGAGCGCATAGCAGAAAACGCCTCGTGTCCCGGAGTATCTATAAAAGTAATCTGCTTCCCTTGATGCTCCGCTTGATATGCTCCTGTATGCTGCGTGATGCCGCCCGATTCGCTTTCGGCAACTTTTGCCTTTCTTACGTAATCCAATAAGCTGGTCTTGCCATGGTCAACATGGCCCATAATAACCACGACCGGAGGGCGTGGCTCTAAATTATTATTTTGTTGCTTTTCTTTTTTTGCCATATGCTTTTTTAAGCGCTTCTTCTTCCTCCTTGGTCAATTGATACTTTGATTTATTTTTTAAAATGGGCTTTGCATATACTCTGGTGCCTTCCGCGCTATGAAGCGAGGAGACCACAACTCCGTTGTCTCTGTAATCAAGCAGAGCAATCGAAAAACTCTGATCTCCCCCGATATCCCGAAACGGATTAAATCTCACCACCCCCACCTTATGTACGCTTTTAAGGGCTATACCTTCTATCCATTTTATGTTTTGAACCAATTTCTTGATGTCTTCTTCTGTTTTTTTGAGTTTTCGCATCTCATACTCAAGCACCTTCTCTATGGACTTCCCATCTTTACCGTTAAAAAACTGCGTGATTCTTTTATTTGTCTTCCAAATAAAAACCGCCATTGCCCCTTCCAAAACAAAAAGCAACAACAAAGCAGGGAAGATTATGTTTTGCCCTAAAAAATTTTCCATATCTTATAACGCAATTACCATTCAGCATATCACAATTTCTTAATATTAAAAAGCCCGGAAAAATTTCCGGGCCAAGAGCTCGCTTTACCGTTTATCGCCTAAAGACGCCGGTTTCATATTTACCCAACGTCACTTCTATGCTTACCGGCTCTGCATCTCTGAGCACATCGAAGACCACTTTATCGCCAGGCTCGTAAAGTATCACCCTAGCAACTACGCTAAGGGTCTTATTGAGGGATTCTCCATCAATAGCCGTAATTACATCTCCCGCCAAAAAACCGGCTTCGTCTGCCGGACTGCCCGACATGACGTCCTCAATCATCGCGCCTCGAGTACTTGCCTCAAAACCCGCTTCTTCAGCCGCCCATGAGGTGGTAAGAGAAAGATACGATATGCCGACCCAGGGATAGTCATGGGATCCCCTTTCAATAAGATCGGGTACCGTATGCTTCGCTGTGTTAACGGGTATCGCAAACGCAATTCCGGAGCTTGTGCCGCCGCCGTCGGTATAGATTTGTTCGTTTATACCTATGACATGTCCATTAATATCCATCAACGGTCCGCCGGAGCTGCCTCTATTGATGTACGCATCTGTCTGAATAGTTCCCCCCGGTATGGGTAAGTCGGAGTCCGTACTATATAATGTTCTGCCAATTTGGCTTACAATGCCGCTTGTCATAGTGAAATCGTAACCAAATGGGTGGCCAATAGCCACTACCATCTGCCCCACTTTCACGGAGTCGCTATCTCCCAAGAGCAAGGGCTTAAGTTTCTCCGCCGGCACGTCCGCCTTCAACACAGCGAGGTCGGAAATACGGTCAATACCGACTACTTCGGCATCAAAATCCGAACCATCAGAAAAAATCACGGCGATGCGATCTACGAATACACGATCTCCGTAGTCATCGCGGGGCTCCACGACATGTCCGTTGGTAAGGATATGTCCTTCGCTGTCCCAGACAAACCCGGTCCCGAGGCCCCGCCCCTCGCGCGACGGACTGAAAGGGCTCGGCTCGGAAGCCCCCCATACAACCACCTCTACGACAGAAGGCGCGGACTCTTCGTAGACCTTACTTAGCTGATCTTCAGGCACCACCGGATATCCGCCGGAGCACGATACCAGTGACAGAATCACTATCACTGCCAAAATAGGGGCAAGCGCCCTCTTTGCTATATTCATAATACTTTCGTGCCTCCTCTTGTGTTCTTTTTCAAAGACCTTCTTTCTTAGCCATAACTTATGGCTAAGTCATATATTTGTCAAGCCAATCAACTGGGCGGCGAGAGAGGGATTCGAACCCCCGGTACCCTTGCGGGTACAACTGTTTTCGAAACAGTCCCGTTCGGCCACTCCGGCATCTCGCCAAAAGTATCCATATTATACCATTTTCCTCCAAAAAATCAATCCGCGTTAAAAGCCCACGGCAGTTGCCGTGGGCTTTTAAAAATTTATTACTTTATTCCTTCTTGGAA
>CAJXHR010000021.1 GCA_913054525.1 uncultured bacterium
GACATAGATTTCTACAAGTTCACCATGGGGCAGCTGGTCTTTCATAGGTCTCCTGAGGTGCCAGTAAAATACGCCTTTAAGAACAGGACATCCGGCGTACGTCTTACGGACTTTATTGACGAGGCGGAATTGCGCGATGAGCTTGATCATGTTCGAACGCTCCGGTTCACCAATAGTGATTTGCATTACCTACTAGGGACTGATGAATATGGCGCACGGATGTTTAGCGCGGATTATCTTGCGTTCTTGCGAGAGTTGCGGCTGCCCGATTATTATCTCGAAAAAAATGGCGACGGATACGTCACGGAGTTTTTTGGAAATTGGGCAGAAGCTATTTACTGGGAGACCATAGCGCTTGCGATAATCAATGAGCTATATTACAGAGCTAAAATGGCTCAATTGAGTCGTTTCGGGCGCGACAACGTGCTCGCAGTGGGCAAATGCCGGCTTGGCGAAAAGATTAAAGCTCTTCACCGAAATCCTGATATAAGATTTTCTGATTTCGGCACACGGCGAAGATTTTCGCGGGAATGGCAAGATTATGTAGTAAATGCTCTGAGGGAAGAAGTCCCCGAACAATTTCTCGGCACATCAAACGTGGCGCTGGCTAATAAGTATAGCCTTGTTCCAATGGGTACTTCGGCTCATGAAAGGGATATGGCGACAGCATCAATATTGCAATCAATAGGCGAGGACATACGAAAAGCACAAAATATAGTTCTTGAGGATTGGTGGGCTGAATATGGCTGGGGATTATCCATCGCCCTTACCGACACTTGGGGTACGGATTTTTTCTTTAGCCAAATGACTCGTGAGCAGGCCCATTCGTGGAAGGGTTTGCGGCAGGATTCGGGGGATCCGTTTGCTTTTGCCGAGAAGGCAATTAGATTTTATAGAGATAAAGATATTAATCCCAAGGAAAAATTGCTGATTTTTAGCGACGGGCTCGACGTTGATACAATCGTAAAACTCCAAAGCCGTTTCTCCCGAAGAATTAATTTGGGATTTGGGTGGGGAACCAATCTTACAAACGATCTTTGTTTTAAGCCTTTGTCGTTGGTGGTTAAGCTTGTTGAGGCAAATGGCCAGGGCACTGTGAAGTTAAGCGACAACCTTGCCAAGGCAACTGGCAGACCGGCCGACATCAGATACTATAAGAGAAAATTGGGCTATACAGGCAATACATTCCAAGAATGTAGATACTAAGCCGTCCAATTTGGACGGCGCGCCCCGAGTCTTATGTGGTTCGGGGTTTTTTCTTCCCAAAAATTTGTTTTCTTGCTATAACAAATATCGGAGTTCTTTAGATAAAAATTGACCGGAGGCATTATGGAGAATCCGCAAAGTTGGCATGGAGAGGGCGCAAATCAGCCATGGCTTGAAACAGTTGATCATATTACCTACGTTGTCAGGCCGGACACTATAAAAAAGTGGGGCTGGTGGTATATCGATGCACTGGGCGGGAAGCTAACTCTTCGCAGTGACGATGTTGATCCGAAAGGCAAGAGTAGTATGATGCTCTGGACCATTGACTTTGGAAAGTTTTCTATCGCGCTGGTCGCAGGGATAGATAGAGAAGAAAAATCCCACGTGACCGTTTTTGAAGAAACGCACGGAGATCGCACCGTGCAGCATGTCGCGTATCGTCCACGGGAAGAGAGGTTTGAGGAGTTTTTGGAGCATACCAAAAAGCACGGCATGAAGCTGCAGAGCGCTCCCTTTAGCCGGGAAGAAGGGGATTATAGTGTAAGGCAGGTATTTGCGAATCCCTCGCACGTGGAATCAAATCCCGGTAAGGTTGGATTTGACGAATTTGAAGCACGGGCCGGCGAGCATTCACGGACTACCTTCAGTCATAAAACAGGCACTGATCTTTATAGGATGGCGCAGGCGCTTATGAATAAGGACAAGCGCAGGCCTATGCTTGACTGGTCTTTTATGCCGGAGGGCTGGGAGCCGCCGGAAGTCAAAAGCTAGGGAAATCCCCTGGCTTTTTATTAAAGTTATATTATAATGTCTAAATGACACAAATAGCTCAAAGCATCAGGGTAGCCGTGGATATAGTGATTTTCACAGTGCAGGATAATGCTCTGAAAGTTATTTTAATCCGGATGAAGAAAAAGCCATTTACCGGCATATGGGCATTTCCGGGCGGGCTTATCGATTCCGAGGAATCTCTTGACGCCGCTAGCAAACGCGAGTTGCGGGAAAAGACCGGAGTGCGAAGTCCGTATCTTGAGCAGCTGTATGCATTTTCCGATCCTAAACGTGATCCGAATGGCCGGGTGATTTCTATCGCGTATTTCGCTCTTATAAATAGTGGCCCGATTTCGTCAAAGGGGACGGATGGCGGAATAAAACTTATCACTACCACAAAATATTCCGACATCGGATGGTTTGATGTTCTCAAATTGCCAAAATTAGCGTATGACCATAAGAATATAGCGAAATATGCCCTTCAGCGTTTGCGGTGGAAGCTTGAATATACGAATATAGCGTATAGCTTGCTTCCGTCGCGCTTTACCCTTTCGGAATTAAGGAGAGTTTACGAGATAATACTGGATAGGCCCCTGGATCGACGTAATTTTCAGCGCAAGATTCTATCGCTGAAAATGCTCCGCAGGACACCGAAAAAGCAGGTGGGCAGGCATCGCCCAGCACGACTTTATGAATTCAAGGTAAGAAAACCCGTGATAATAGAGGGAGTTTCGTGACAAAATTTAAGTTTTGAGATTGTCTCTGTAGAGTCAAAATAAACGACTAAGACTATGTTTATCCGTTTATTTTGCCAAGAACGCTTGACAAAATTTTCGCATTCGGGCATTACAATAGTAATAACAATGCCTTCGAAAAAAGAATGGCGCAGGCGCAGGGCTTGGGAATGGGTATTCCGCTCACACATATATTTGGTTAAGTTATTTGAGCGGGGAACCCAAGTGCTCTTGGGGGGTACCGAGCGCACCTGGGTTCTTTTATAAAACCGGAAATAAAAAGAAGGAAGGCAAAAAATGGCCGATCATCAAATTTTTGCTCCCACTGGTTTCTCCATAGGTGACGCTGCCGCTGCTAAGGTCGTGCCCAATGCGAAGTATGTCGACGGGAGGTACTGCGAGCTACATTTCCAACGAGGCAAGCAGGTGCGGCTTAGCATCTATAATTCTCATACTGTCTGCAACAGCTGTCTGGAGTTCCTGACAGAGGAAGCGGAGAGGAAGAGCAATGAATCTGCGGGACGTGATATGGGCCCTGCGGCCACCTTCACTGAACTCGCGTTAAAGGAATTGCTCGAGGAGCCGCCTGGCGGAGGAGCTGCCTAGTTCCGGGACTAGGTTATCAACGCCCGGAGGCCGTACATCCGGCCTGGTAAGGAGTGGCTTCGCCGCCTTACCGAAGCGAACTAGGGAAAATATAAATAATCCCCAACGCGCAGATTGGCAGACAAATGTCTGCCTTCTTCGGCAAGTCAATTGTAATTTTGAATAGCCAGTTCTATCACAAACTATGAATACATCCTGGAGGTGCAAGTTATGCAAGGGAAGCGAAGCGGCGAAGATATTTATGGGATTTCCGATTTAGTTGGCACTGAGTATACCGATAAAAAAATAGACGAGATCGCGCACGATGATTTTGTTGGCTTTGCCGAGGTACCGGACGAAGAAGAACCAGTCGAAGAAGAATTGCGCCAAATCGCGGAATACGAAGGAAAAGCAGACAAAACCGACGAAATTGACATTGATCTTATTGCGAATCCGGTCAGTGCTTATCTTGTCGAGATTAGCCGGTATCCTCTGATGACACGCAAGGACGAAAGATCGTTGGGAAAACGAAGGGAGCTCGCTGAGACCATAACGCACCTATTTGACAAGTGGCAGGGGGAAGGTTTTGAGGCCTCGCCCGCGCTCATTGCCCGCTGGACCATGTTAAGGAAAGAAGCAAAAGCACACGAGGTACGTCCACTAATGATAGAGCACAATCTGCGCCTGGTCGTAAGTATAGCCAAAAAATACGCGCCGCGATGCTCCTCACTGTCTTTATTGGATTTGATTCAGGAAGGAAACATTGGCCTAATGAGGGCGGAAGGAAAGTTTTACTATGCCAAGGGTTATAAGTTTTCAACATATGCGACTTGGTGGATACGCCAAGCCATCACGCGTTCGATTGCCGATCGGGAAAGAATCATTCGCGTCCCTGTGCATGCGGTAGAAAAAATAAACAAACTTAATATAACTCAAAGACGGCTTACGGTTGAATTGACGCACGAACCTTCTCCTGAAGAATTGGCCCAGGAAATGAAGTTAACCCTTGAGGCGGTAGAAAATTTGCAACTGGCGGCAAGAGAAACCTATTCACTCGATGAAGCTATTGCGCCGAGCAAGAGGGGAGAAGATTTTGCTGATTTAAATCCGCTTGGCTATTTCATTGCTGATGATCAAGAGTCCCGTCCTGAAAATCTGGCTATTACCGGGAATATGAAGGATATGCTTCGAGATGCGCTGGATACGCTTAGACCTCGCGATGCCAGGGTATTATCTTTGAGATATGGCCTGGACGATGATAAACCCAGAACCCTTCAAGAAATCGGGAATGAATTCGGCATAACAAGAGAAAGGGCCAGGCAAATCGTGAATAGCGCCTTGAAGAAGTTACGGCATCCAAAATACTCAAGGCAGCTTAGAGATTTTCTCTAGAACAAACCCGCTTTTCTAAGCGGGTTTTATTTTTTTATCTCCGGGCCGCGGGATGTATCTTCTATTATGTAGCCCATTTTTTCTATCGCGGCACGGATCTTATCTGCCTCTTTCCACTTTTCTTCTTTGCGCAATTTTTCCCGTTCGCTAGCCAATGCCGCAATATCTTCGGGCACCGAGGTTGTTTCCGTGTCGGGTATAATGCCGAAAAGCTTATTTACTTCATCCAAAAAGTTTAAAATTTGGCCAGCCTCTTTTGGAGTAAGCTTATTTTCACTGATGCGCGAGTTGCCGTTGCGGATCAGTTGAAAAACTACTGCCAGGGCTTTGGGGGTATTGAAGTCGCGGGCAAGCTCCTGCCAGAATGACCTGAACTTAGAATTCGTGCCTTCATTTTTTATTCCGCGGGCTGACGGAGTTTCTTGTGCCAGTTTCCCGACTTTATTATAAAACTCCGCTAACCGCTTCACATTCGTGTCGGCCTGCGAGACAGCTTGCTCGCTATAGTCAATCGGCGAGCGATAGTGGCTGGACAGCACAAATAGCCGCAGTGTTTCTTTCGCGTGCATTTTTAGGAATTCATGTATGGTGATAAAGTTTCCGAGCGACTTGGACATTTTTTCCCCATGCACTGTGAGAAATCCCGTATGCGTCCAATAATTCACAAGCGGTGACTTTCGTGATAGTGCCTCCATCAGAGCTATTTCAGATTCGTGGTGGGGAAATAACAGATCGCGCGCACCGCCATGGATGTCGTACTGTGCCCCAAATTCGGTCTCTGTAATCGCAGTATCTTCTATGTGCCAACCCGGACGTCCCTCCCCCCAGGGACTTTTCCATTTTGGCTCGCCTGGTTTAGAAATTTTCCAGATGGCAAAGTCGCCTTTGTTACGCTTCTTTACTGATTCGTCTATCCTGGACACCGCATCCTCCGCCTGCTCCGATGTCCGGCCCGAAAGCTTGCCGTAATTTTTAAATTTTGAAATATCGAAATATATTCCGTCTTTTTCAATTTCGTACGCGTACCCTTTATCAATCAATCTTTGTACCTGGGAAATTATTTGGGGAATGTAATCGGTTGCGCGCGCATATTTATCTACCGAGTCAACACCGAGCGTTTCCATGTCATGGTAGTATTCTTTCTCGAAATTTTGCGCAAGGGTTTCGGCTGACTGCCCAAGCTCCCCGGCGCGCGCAATAATTTTGTCATCAAGGTCTGTGATATTCTGCACATAGCGAACCTCGTAGCTCTGTGATTTGAGATATTTTACAAAAGCGTCAAAAGCAATATATGTACGCGCATGTCCTATGTGCGAATAGTCATACACAGTCGGCCCGCATACAAAAATCTCGATCTTCTTACCGGATCGAGGATTCAGCCGCTTGTCTTTGCGCGATAGGGTATCATGTAATTTTATAGCCACCTTTTTTTCTTAAAGTATCCGATCATTGAAACAAGCACGCCTGCCATTATTCCAATAATCACCCAGAACCCGTTTGCGGATGTAAGGGGCATCTTATTAATATTCATTCCCCAAATACTCGCGATTAATGTCAGCGGCATGAATATTACGGAAAATACGGTGAGGACTTTGATTATTTCGTTTATCTTGGTTGAAAGCAAAGATTCGTTTGTCTCGGCAAGGGCTTGTATGGTTTCTCTATGATCTTGAATTTCATTCCAGACAATACCGAAAGTACCGCGCAAATCTTCAAAATGCGGCTTTAGCTCATTTCCGAAAAATTTCAAACCATCGTCCGCAAGGGATTCTATTACAGACGCCTGGGGAGCAAGAATACGCCGGAAGTCAATAATATCACGTTTTGCCACCGATATCTCAAGTACCATTCTATGCTCCTCGCCTTTGAAAATTTCACTTTCTATATAATTTACTTCATTTTCTATATGCTCAAGTTTTACGAGCGCGTTTTCAAGGATTCCATTTACAATATAAAAAAGTAAATGGCCCGTACTTTCGGACATGTACTCCTTTTTTGCGGTGGCATATTGGCCTATCTGCTCAAATAGAGTTTTTATGGGTATTATCGCTTCGGAATGGCTTGTGATGATGTGTGTTTTTGTGACAAGTATGTCAATTTCGCGGGGGAACGTTTCCTTTTTGATTTTATTAAAAGCGGGGTAGTAGAGAATGAGAAATATATAATCATCGTGATGCTCCACTTTCGGGCGGTGCCCGGGATGCATGAGCTCTTCCAATACAAGCTCATGGAAATTAAAATTTTTCCGTAAGTATTTAATGTCTGCCGGTTTTGGATTCTGGATATCTATCCAGGTAATGTCTTTATGCGCTACACTTTTAAGCATAATTCTATTATTGCATTTTCGTATTTTTCGTGTCAAGATAATTTATCCGAGGCATCGTTTTTGGATTTGTATTTTGAAAAATAAACAGGAGGCATTGCGGTGACGCTTACAAAAAAAGATGCCCTGAAGCTCTATCGATGGCTTGCGCGCTCCGGCGCTTTGGGATTGGCGATTGCCAAAAACCGGAGGGAAGTATTCGGCGCGTGCCTTTTGCACATAAGGCAGGAGGCCGTATCGGTTGTTCCGATGTTCGCGCTTTATAAAGCGGGCATACTTATGGAGTCGCTGGTAAGCGGCGACCACCGTACGCAATGGAGTTTGGCAACTGCAAAAGGTGAACTGATTACCGACAATGAAGGCCACAATCATATCAAGGAAATCTTTCGCAACCATTTCGGCCGCGCTACCGGCGGCAACCTCGGGCGGGACGGCAACATACACTGGGGCTGTCTTGCGTGTAGAATATTGCCGTTTATGTATTCCGATATGGCCGGAATGGTAGGTACTGCTGTTGGCTATGGCCAGGAAATTTTTCGAAATGAGTGGGCGGATCTTTCACCCGAAAAACGTCCAATTGCAATAGCATTTTATGGTGAGGGCTCGGAGCAACAGGGATGTATACATGAGGCGCGAAATTATATAGCGACAAGCAACTATAAGTGGAGCATTGACGAATTCGTAAAACGCTACGGCGAGAACTTTGTAACGCCTCTATTACGTGAGCTCAAGGTCGTGCGCGGCGCGCCGATGATCTTTGTAATTGTAAAAAATCAATACTCACTTTTCGCTGATGCGATAGATGAGTATGGCGCAGCTAACCTTGTGAAACGCGTAAGCGAAAATGCTTATGGCGACATGGTCGGCGTAGAGGTGAATAGCGATAATATCGCAACTTATTACCACGAATGCGAAGAGGCTATAAAGCGTGCGCAGGAATGCAGATCTACGCTTATGGTAGTCGACACATATCGAGGCACCGGCCACAATCAGGATCAGGTGAAGTACCGGGGTCCTATTGATACCCGCCAGGACCTAGCGAATGTCGAGAGCGTTTTTGGGGTTGATGACATGGAGGAGTTTCACGCGGCATGGAGTGCAGACCCAATTCTATATCCGCACTTTCTTTTTGATACAGAGGCGGCTGACGAAGAAACTGCCGGGAAAATTCGCAAAGAGGAGGAGCAATCGCTCTTGTCGCTTGCACAGGAAGTGCTTCTGGAGCGGGCAATTACCGTAGAAGAGGACAAAAAGGATAGGTCCATTTTCCCGCCCATTGATTGGAGGACTCTTCCAAAGGAGCCGGAATCCTCGGCGGTTAATGCAGGCAATTCCGTAAAGATGGATTATAAAACCGCCTACAACTGGATAATCACCGAGTTAATGCGCGGGGATGACGGAGTGATTTATCTCGGGGAAGATTCGGGGAGTAAGGAGGGCGGAGTACTCGGGCT
>CAJXHR010000022.1 GCA_913054525.1 uncultured bacterium
AAAGGTTACTTTTTTTATGCATTCCTTTTACCTCTTCTTTTTTTGATGGCCCCCTCAACTTGTTCACCGAAGTTGAGGGGGCCGGGGTTACCTTCTAGGAAAGGCGTTGATCCCGGCGGAGTTCGGTATATATAAGAAGGTCTCTGGAGTTGCTTGGGTAGGTCCTCGGATCATCATCTGAATCTCCTTTTGGGGCGGTGACTTGCGCCCCTTTTAAATGTATAGGGGAGAATTGCTCCCCTCCTCTCTAAATCCCAATTTTCTAGGGTGCAGAGAGCGGGGGAGCAGAGTGCCTTTTAAACGTAAGGATAAGTATAGCCCCTCTAAACATATTTGTCAAGCTACGGCCAATTTTAAAGCTATACGCCGCTCTTCGGGGACTATTTGAGATACTTCAAATTTATACTCTTTGCCTTCCTCTAGCTTCTCTCTCATTTCTTCTTCGGATGCAAATTCAGAAATATGTACAAGGCCCTGGATGCCTTCTTCAAGGCGCACAAGCGTTCCGTATGCGGTTAGTTTTGAAATTATCCCCTTGACTGCCTTTCCTTGAGGATATTTTTTCTCCAAGTCCTTCCACGGATCCTCTTTCAGCGCTTTTATGGAAAGGGATATTCTCCCGTCTTTTGCGACATCCACTATTTTTGCTTCTATTTTGTCTCCAACTTTGACAATATCACGCGGGTTGTTGACAAGCTGCCAATCCAGCTCCGAAATATGCACTAGGCCTTCTACGAGGGGATCGAGCCGGATAAATGCGCCGAAATCCACGACGCCGGTAACTTGTCCTTTCACGACATCTCCTATTTTGTATTTCTCAAGAGCTTTCTTTATGGACTCTTCCTCACCCGCTTTTTCGGAGACAATGAATTTGTTTTGGCTTTGTGAGGTATCAAGTATGCGAACTTCCATGGTTTGGCCTATGTATTGCTGGATCTCTTTGAGTATTTTTTCCTTGTCTCCTCCCTCTACCCGGGGATAGTGCGCGGGGGCAAGTTGAGACACGGGCAGGAATCCTTCTATGCCCTCTTTTTCTATCATAAGGCCGCCTCTATTGGCGTCCGTAATTTTGACAGAAACGAGCTCTTGAGAATCTCTCATTCTGGCAAGTTTTTGCCAGCTTGTTTCCCGTCCGGCTTCCGACAACGAAAGCTCTCGCAGGCCCTCGTCATTTTCAAGCTCCACTATTTTTGCGGAAATACGATCGCCCTTTTTCTTGTCCTTCAGCTTGTCTTGGGATTCAAAATACTCGCGGCCGTAGATTATTCCCGTGCCTCCCAAGCCGAGATCTATATACACCTCGCCTCCTTCCTTTGTTATAATCGGGCCTTCTACAATATCGCCTTCTTTTGGGGACTGGAACAAAGATCGTTCATGGTCAATGGCGATTTTCATTGAATTATTTTCGGCACTTTGGGTTTTTGTGGGCATATAATGTTATTTAGCACAGCTTGAGTTATAATGCAATATTTGCTATTATAAAGGCATGGTAATTACCTGGTACGGACAGGCATGTTTCAAAATACAAAGCGGCGATAAGGCGCTTGTTTTAGACCCGTTCGCAAAATCCATCGGTTTGGCACCTCCCAGCATACAGGCGGATATCGTATTTGTCACGCATGAGCATGCCGACCACAGTAATATAAAAGCAATAAAAGGGGATTATTTCCTTGTAAACGGGCCGGGGGAGTATGAAATAAAGGGGGTAAAGGCAGCCGGCATCTCAAGTTTTCATGATAATGAGTCGGGGGCAAAACGCGGTTTAAACACTCTGTATCTTATAGATATAGAGGGGATAAGGATTTTGCATTGCGGTGACTTAGGGCAGGAAAAGCTGGATGACGCGCAAGTTGAAGAGATAGGGGCCGTTGATATTTTAATGATTCCGGTAGGGGGATTTTTTACAATAGATGCCAACGAAGCAGTCGGGATTATAAATCAGATAGAGCCCAGAATCGTAATCCCCATGCATTATAAATTGCCTAAAGTTACAATAAAGGAACTTGAGGGAGTCGATAGATTTTTGAAAGAGTTTGGAGAGGACGAATCCTCTCCCCAAGAGAAGCTAACCATAAAGCAGAAGGATTTTGGAGAGGATAGGGATAAAACAAAGGTGGTGGTGATGAAGATTTAAAGGCAAAATTTTATATGTATATAGGAAAAATAGAAGTAAGAGAAATAACGCGGGAGATGAGCGAGTCATATCTTGACTACGCGATGTCTGTTATTGTGTCGCGCGCGCTCCCTGATGTACGCGATGGACTGAAGCCGGTACACAGGCGGATTTTGTATACCATGCACGAGATGGGCTTGCGCCATAACGTGAAATTTAGGAAGTCCGCGGCAGTTGTGGGGGATGTCCTAGGGAAATATCATCCTCACGGCGATTCGGCTGTGTACGACTCCATGGCGCGAATGGCGCAGGATTTTTCATTGCGTTATATGCTTGTGAATGGCCAGGGAAACTGGGGCTCGGTTGATGGAGACGCGCCGGCCGCGATGCGCTACACAGAGGCAAGGATGACAAATATCTCGGGTGAGATGCTGAAGGACATTGATAAGGATACAGTGGACTGGGCGGATAATTACGATGCCACTCGCAAGGAGCCGAAAGTTCTGCCTTCGGCCGTTCCTCAGCTTCTTATGAACGGCACCATGGGAATTGCTGTGGGTATGGCTACGAATATTCCTCCGCATAACCTCACCGAGCTGATGGACGCCCTGATTTATCTTATAAGTAACCCAAAGGCATCTACCCCCGACCTCCTCAAGTTTATAAAGGGCCCCGATTTCCCAACGGGAGGAATTGTATTCGGGAGAAAGAGCATGCGAGAAGCGTACGCGCAGGGCAGGGGGCCGATAGTCATGAGGGGTGTTGTCGAGATTAAAGAAGCCCCAAAGAGGGCGAAAGCCAAGGGCTCGTCCGATTCTATCATAGAGATAAGCGAGATTCCCTATCAGGTGAATAAAGCAACTCTAGTGGAAAAAATCGCTGAACTTGTCAAAGGAGGCAGGGTTGAAGGAATAAGGGACATACGGGATGAGTCGGATAAAGACGGTATGAGCGTCATAATTGAGCTTAAAAAGGATGCCTATCCGCAGAAAATATTAAATTCCCTTTATAAATTCACGGAGCTGCAGAAAACTTTCCATCTGAATATGCTTGCTCTTGTGGATGGCATACAGCCGCAGGTTTTGAGTGTCCGCGATGTGCTGGAGAAATATCTTGCTCACAGGCGCGAGGTTGTGCGCCGTCGGCTGGAGTTTGATTTGGCAAGGGCAAAAGAACGGGCTCATATCCTGGAGGGGCTGAAGAAGGCGCTTGATAAGATAGACGCGGTAATACGCGCCATAAAAGCTTCCAAAGACAGAGACGACGCGCATAAAAATTTAATTAAAAAGTTCAGATTCTCCCCGGAGCAGACGACAGCGATCCTTGAGATGCGCCTTCAGACACTGGCAAACCTTGAGCGCAAAAAGATAGAAGATGAGCTAAAAGAAAAGAGAAGGATAATACGCGAGCTGACTACTCTTCTTAAGGATAAAAGGGCATTTCAAAAATATATAAAAGATGAGTTTTCCGCGATAAAAGAAACATACGGAGATAAGCGCAAGACAAAAATTATGGTCCAGGATGCCCAGGATATTCAGGAGGAAGACCTTATACCGAAAGAAGAAACCATAATAAGCTTGACTCGCGGGGGGTACATAAAGAGGGTCTCCCCATCCGCTTACAAAATTCAGAAAAGAGGCGGCAAAGGCATAATCGGCATGGAGACAAAAGGGGAGGATGTCGTGGAGCATTTTATGTATACTTCCACCCACGATCGCCTTTTGTTTTTTACGGATCAGGGGAAAGTGTATCAGGCCGTCGCGTATGAGATCCCCAAATCAACGAGGACCGGACGGGGCAGGGCGCTTGTAAATTTTCTGGAACTTGCAAGAGACGACTTTGTAACCGCTGTTTTGTCGCTTGAGAGAATAAGCCAGGAGGATTTGAATGGCGGGGCAGGCAAGGGTAAGGATGCGCCGAAGTTTCTCATAATGGCGACGAAACATGGTATAATAAAAAAGACCTCTATTGAGGACTTCAAAAATGTACGCAAGTCGGGGCTTGGAGCTATCCATCTTAAAAAAGGAGACGCGCTCAAATGGGTTGGCGTAAGCTACGGCAAAAACGACGTAATACTTACAACCGTCAACGGCCAGGCAATACGATTCAAAGAGTCCGACGTGCGGCAGATGGGGCGTACGGCCTCGGGAGTACGGGCAATTACGCTCAAAGGGGATGATGAGATTATCTCTATGATCGTTGTGCGCCCTACGCACAAGCATATCTTGATTGTGTCTGAAAATGGCTTCGGAAAGCGTACGGCTATGTCTCTTTTCAAGACGCAGAAAAGAGGAGGGTTGGGACTAAAAGCCGCGAAAATTTCAGCCAAAACCGGCAAGCTTGTCAGCGCGCTGTCCACGGGAGAAGGACAAGACGAGCTTATCGCTGTTTCTCAAAAGGGAAAGGTAATACGTACTCCGCTAAAAAAGATTTCTATACTTGGAAGAGCAACGCAAGGGGTAAAAGTAATGCGCCTGTCGGCGGGAGATAAAGTTGCCTCTGCAGTAACGGTATAAACCATGGCAAAATCCAAGAAAAATTATATCCCCGGCACAGGTGGTTTTATGAAGCCGGAGGAAGTGCTTGATAATATTGATATCGAGAAGAATATGAAGGTTGCTGATTTTGGATGCGGGGCAGGATATTTTGCCATTCCCCTTGCAAGAAGGGTCGGGAAAGGAGGAATGATTTACGCAGTGGACGTAATGGAGCCCGCCCTTGAATCGGTGCGGGGAAGGGCTAAGGTTTTTTCGATTTTAAATATTGAGACGCTCCGTGGAAATCTTGAAAAAGATACGGGTTCCGGTATAGAGGCGGGCTCCCTTGATATGGTTTTGCTTGCGAATATTCTATTTCAGTCAGAACTGAAAAATGATATATTAAAAGAAGCAAAGCGAGTGCTCAAAAAAACCGGTAAAATAGTAGTTATAGAATGGAATAGTGATGCTTCGCTTGGTCCTGGTGCCGGATATAGAATATCAAAAGAAAACTTAAAGGATTTGGCTAAAGAAGCAGAATTTGTACTTGAAAAAGAATTCAACGCGGGAAACAGTCATTATGGGCTGGTATTTTCTTTATAAATGCCTTTACTTCGTTATCAAAGAAATAGGCTAATTATGATGGCCATTGTTCTGCTACTGGGGGGAGTAGTATTTTTGATGATGCAAGGATTATTGCCGGGCTTAAAGGGAAAGGGGCCCGAGGGCCCCATAGCCCCCGATCCTATTACGCTTGAATTCTGGAACGTATTTGAGGGCGAGGATGTCTATTCGGAACTCTTAGGGGAGTACAAAGAGCTTTATCCCCATATCACGATAAATTACACAAAGGTAAATTATGTAGAGTATCGTGAAAAACTTAGAGACGCTTTTGCAAACGGCAGTTCTCCCGATATTTTTGTCATACACAACACTTGGCTGCCTCTTGAGCAAAAGCGTATTTCGCCGGCTCCTATTTCTATATCTTCTGTAGCGCAATTTGAAACAATTTATCCTCCGGTTGTAAAGCTTGATTTTATGCGTGAAACCGAAGAAGGGGAAAAGCTGGTGTATGCCCTGCCTATTGCGATAGAGACGCTGGGGCTTTTCTACAATAAAGATTATTTTGAAACAGCAAATATCACAACGCCTCCAAGGACGTGGGAGGAGCTTCTTGATTATGCGAAGCTGTTTACTCAGTTTGACGACGCGGGGAAAATAGGCATCTCCGGCATTGCTCTTGGTACAGCGGACAACATAAATCGATCCGAAGATATAGTAACTTTGCTAATGATGCAGGGAGGGGCCCGCATGAATAACGAGCTTTTGAGCGAGGCAACATTTGATGACGAGGTTTGGGTGGGAGAGGGCGAAAGCCAAAAGCGCTTTAGTCCGGGGAGAGACGGGCTGGAATTTTACCTCGCTTTTTCGGACAAGACGCGCGATGTATATTCTTGGGATAGGGATATGCCTTATTCCATAGACGCTTTTGTGGAGGGCAAGGCCGCAATGATGGTAAACTATCCTCATCATATACCGGTTATAATGGGCAAGGCGCCGCATCTAAATTTCGCAACAGCTCCTGCACCCCAGCTCTTATCAAGGACTGAAGATATAAACTTCGCAAGCTACTGGGGCCTGACTGTCTCAAAAAATTCCCAGAATACAAATACGGCATGGCAGTTTATAGATTTTTTATCACAGCCGGAAAATGTTAAAATATATTTAGGAAAGGCAAACTTACCTACAGCCCGCCGAGATCTTATACTGTGGCAGCAGCAGGACGATAAACTTCGCCATTTTGCAAATCAGATTGTATCTGCGCGATCATGGTATATGGGCGATTCTTTAGCGGTAGATGCCATACTGCGCGACATGATAAAATCGGTACTGGTAGGCGAGCGTACAGCACAAGAGGCGCTTGAGGATGCCGCGGCAAGAGCAACGGTGATTATACAGAAAATAATAGAGTAATTAATTTCTAACATCATGAAGAAATTTATCCCAGCTTTAGCATTAACAGCATTCCTTGTCCCTGTTTTTGTTTTTGCAGTTCTCACTGGAGGAGATGATGCAATCTCTGGCCCGGCCGCACCCCCCGAAGGCCCCTTTGCCCGTATGTCCGGCAAAGATATAATTGTTAAGTGGAATCTTGATAGGGTGGCTAGTAATATAACTTGGTACAAGATTAGTGTATACGAACACGATGCTTCGTCACCACTACCAATCTCTTCGTCTAGTTTTTCCGCAGAAGACATAAAGAACGATAAGGATAAAGCAGCTCGTATTAGTCAGGAACGGGGAAGTTTTAAGCGCGGGATCATTTATCGGTTCACGGTCGCCGCTGTCCTTTCTGAAGAATCGGTTACAGGATTTGGAGCGGAATCCATCCCTACCAACTCAATAACATACGAACCGGCTAGTACTTTCGAGCGGCCGACAAATGTTGTTGTTAATGTTTCAGCGGATATTGAAAAGGTAACTGTAACCTGGGATGCTCCAACCGGCATCACCGGCGTAATAGCCAAGTACCGGATTAGCGTACAGCAAGTCGATCCTACGATACCTCCAATTGTTTTTATTAGCGCAGGCACTGATACAGAGTTTGATATTTACCGTTCTCTTTTGGCTAAATACGGAGGCGAGCGCAATGGCACATATGAAATTACAGTCCAAGCCGGTAATAAGGATGCAGACTACGGTCGGAAATCTCATCCTCCTGTGAGTGAGAGCTTGGCTCCTGCGTCTGGACCCGCAGGCACGCCCACTGAGCCGCCTTCTGCTCCCTCCGTCAAGCTCCTTTCTCTTCAAAATCCCCTTGGGTCTGCAACCTTTGAGGAGCTCATCGCCAAATTAATTGACTGGCTTTTGGTGGTAACACTCCCGATAATCGTATTGCTTATACTCTACGCCGGTTTTCTGTTTATGATATCCGGCGTTTCTCCGGATCAGAGAAAAAACGCTGTAAATATTGTTAAATACGCGCTTATAGGATATGCGATAATGCTTCTGGCAAAAGTGCTTGTGGGGGTTGTCACGGGATTTTTCTCATAAAATAGGTTATCCACACCGCTACAATTAACAAATCTGCTACAATAATATCAAACGGTCGAGTAACAAAGTATTTTAATCTCTCGAGAGAGTAAAAATTAAAAATATGACAAAAACATTAAATATTTCATCGCTAATACCGGCGATTATACTGACAGCATTTATGATGTTGAGCGTGTTTATTGCGCTACCCGCGTCCGCGGCGGAGATACAGGAAAAATGTACGCTTACAAGGGCTATTACGATGGAGAATACCGCAGGAACCCAAGTGACAATTGCTAAAGGATCTCCCGTGACAGCAGGAACTGAGGATATTGACGCAGATGGGGGTGCTTACAAAAACTGGGGCACTATCTGCCTTCTTAACACCGTAAATGCTGTTACCGACTGGGCATTCTTTATACTCATAAGTGTCGCGTTTGTGTTTATACTAATCGCGGGCTTTTTGTGGATGA
>CAJXHR010000023.1 GCA_913054525.1 uncultured bacterium
AGTCCCGCGCGCGCTTTAGGAGGCGGTTTGCTACTCGCGGAGTCGAGCGGCTGGACCGAGCAATCAGGCCGAGTCCTTCTTCGTCGGTATTTATGCCAAGGATGCCCGCTGATCTTTTTAAAATTTTTAGAATATCCTCCATATTATAAAACCCGAGGCGGAATGTTGCTCCAAAGCGGCTTCGAAGAGGGGAGGATAGGAGCCCTATGCGCGTGGTTGCCGCAATAAGAGTAAAGGGCGGTAAATCCAGCTGTATTGTGCGTGCCGAAGGCCCTTTTCCGATTATTATGTCCAAAACCCTGTCTTCCATGGCGGGGTAGAGCACTTCTTCTATTTGCTTGTTCAGCCGATGCGCTTCATCTATAAACAAAATATCTCCGGGAGAGAGATTCGTGAGGATTGCCGCGAGGTCCCCTATTTTTTCAATGGCAGGGCCCGAAGTTATTTTCATATTTGTCTGCATTTCACAGGCGATAATATGGCTTAAGCTCGTTTTTCCAAGGCCCGGCGGCCCATACAAAAGAATATGTTCAAGCGTGTCTCCTCTCTTTTTTGCTGCTTCTATGAATATTTTTAGATTTTCTTTTATGTTGTCCTGGCCGATATATTCTTCCCATGCTTTTGGACGCAGCGCAGTATCTAGCGAGCGGTCTTCTGTTTTTTTGGCAGGCGACGTTATGGGGGTTGACATAGTTGGATATTTCTGCTAATATTTAAGGTTAAACGCCATTATAGTACTGTAGGCACTTCTCCCGATTTCGGTCGGGAGAGGAGGGATATGTCTTAGTAATACGGATCAAGTAGCTCCGGCTCCTTGTCTCCTCGGGTATATCCTAATACTCTTGGTTCCCAAGCTAGAGATCGCCTACAGTCCTATGATGGCGTTTTTTGTATTCATTCTCCTGTTACTCTTTCAACTTCCTCTATAGTCGTTATTCCTTCGAGTACCCTAAGAAAGCCGTCTTGCTTCATGGTTATCATACCTTTTTCTTTTGTATATTGGCGTACTTTCGTTATGGGAGGGTTCTCAAGTATAAATTTTTCAAATTCCGCGTCGTTTACTAATATTTCATAAACTCCGACCCTTCCCTTGTATCCGCTTGAATGACAAGTATCGCAGCCCTTTGTCCTTGGAAGTTTGAGGCCCTGGGCGATTTCCTGCGGGAGCCTGAGCGATGAAGGAAGATTTGCAAGTTCGGCTTTTAATAGGGAGAGTTCCTCGGCAGAGGCCGCTTCGAGACGTTTGCATTTTTCGCATGTCCTGCGTACCAGCCGCTGGGCTATTGCCATGTTCATGGCCGGTCCTATCACGGAAGAGCTTGCGCCAAGGTCCACGAGGCGCGGTACGACGCCTGCGACATCATTTGTATGCAGGGTTGAGAGCAAAAGATGTCCCGTGAGAGAGGCCTGTAGGGCCGTGTCCGCTGTTTCCAGGTCCCTTATTTCTCCAATAAGAATAATATCAGGGTCCTGCCTCAGGATTGAGCGCAGGCCGGAAGCGAAAGTATAGCCGTGCTCCGCGGAAACCTGGGTCTGGGATATGCCCTCAAGGTGGTATTCTATAGGGTCCTCAACGGTGATGATTTTGACCTCCGGGGTTTTGAGCTTTTTGAGGAACGCGTAGAGCGTGGTTGTCTTGCCCGAGCCGGTGGGGCCGGTCGTCAGTATCATGCCGTTTGGCTTTTTGATTTGTTTTTCTACTATTTTTAATAAATCTTCCCGTATGCCAAGCTGTTCCATAGAAAGCAGGGATGCGGGGTCCAGTACGCGCAAAACAATATTTTCTCCATATGCTCCGGGGAGCACCGAGCTTCTGATTTGTATTTCGAATTTTCCGAAAGATACGCTGAATCTGCCGTCCTGCGCGGCATTTTTGATATTCAGCTTCATCTCGGATAGAAGTTTTATACGCGACAAAAGAAGTTTGTATATATGGGCATCTAGCGTTGAAGCGTCCCGCATAAGGCCGTCTATGCGGAGACGCAGGCGTATATCTTTTTCCTGGGGCTCTATATGTACGTCCGAAGCATCCAGGGCAAGCGCGCTTGCAAGCAGGAGCTCGGCTATTAACGAGGCGTTTTTTTGAGAAGATATTTTTCCGATGGCTTCCCCGAGATCCTCTATGGACCTTATTTCCTTGCGGAATCTTTCAAGCTCCCGGGGGGAGATATCAACTTCTCCGGATATTTTTTCTTTGCCCAGGGCAGTTTGTTTGTAGCCGGACCACGCTTTTTTTAGGCTGTGCGGCGAGGCCATAGCCATAGAAACATTCTCGAATCTGTCCTTAAGATTTTCTATGATTTTTTTTGTGTCGGGATCTTGCGGATCAGCCACCGCGACTGCCAAAGATTGGCCTTTTTTACTGATTACCGCAAGGCCTGCCTCTTTTGCTTCGTGCTCAGGCACGATTTCAAGGGCTTCACGGTCTATGGGTTTGAATGTCAGGTTTATATAGGGGAACCCCAAAAGTTTCGCGGATTTTTTTGCGGCCTCTTCTTCTTCTTTTACTCGGACTATGCCAAGTTTACGTTCTTGTGTCTTTTCTTTGGGGAATTTTATTGGGGACATTATTTTTATGATATCTCATTTTCTCCTAATGCGGAAGATATAGCGGATATAATTTTTTCCTGCTCCGATGCGTCTTTTGAAGGAAGAGTAAATACTATATTATTGCCGCGCTTTTCTTGCTTAGCGGCAGGCAGGGTGTTGCGAATTGCTTCCGAAAGGGGCTTAAGCTGCTGTTCGTAGGCGGCGTGTATAATTCCAAAGTAAGACGAATGGCCCGCCCGTCCGGGCAGGTTTTCCCAAAAAATAATAAACAAATTTGCCTGGGAAAAGTTATTTTTAAGTTCGGTAAGTATAGGAGGTATTTGCTTTGCATTGGCGCCGGATTCAGAAAAGTCCTCTTTGGTTATAATGATCCACATAAGCTTTGCGTCCTTTATGTACCTAAGCTTAGCCATAGCTATTCCCCAAAGTTTCAAAAATTCAAACGATTTTGTTTTGAAAAGATTTTTGATAATTTCTTGCTGGTCTGCCTCGCAAGACATGAGATATGCCGCTTCATGCAGCGCATTTGGCTTTGTGCGCGAATTTTGAAAGTTAGCGGTTGCTCCTATGATTCCCGCGAGCAAGGGCGTAGCAACATCTTTTGTTATAAGATTTTCGTCCCACTTTTTTAGCAATATCGTTGTAATTTCAGAACAGGAAGAGCAAGACGGTTCTATTATATTTATCTCCCCAAATCTTTCGTTGGATGGATTTTTATCTATATTTATTATGGCTGTCTCATAGAAGAGCGAGGCGTTGCGTTCAAATTCGTTTTCAAGCGACTCTAAATCATCTATGCCAATTGTGATTATTGAGTCGTAATTAAATTTTGATAAACTAATATGAACATCCTGCTCTTCTATGCGGATGCCGGAAGAGGGGGTTATATGGATGTCCAGGCGAGAGTCTGACCGGTCATAGCTTATTTGTTCTACGGATTTTTGCGACACATCCACCGAAATAATAAGATCTCGCGTGGAGTTGATTGTTCGCTGGGGGCTTGTTTCATCCCCAAGAAAATAAAAATGCTCCGGAATTTCGCAAGGCGTGAAAAGTGTTGCTTGCTTTTTGTTTTGCCGAAGAACTCGCGCAAGCGCGATGGAAGCGGGATATGTGTCCTCTATGTCCTGTTCCCCCGCGATAATTAAAATATTTTTGCTATTCCCAAGATGCGCATGGGCCTGTTGGTATTCGTCGAGTGCCATTTTTTATGCTCAATCTTTCTAATTTACTCTGTTTCATTTTGGTGGTCAACAAACGGAATTGGGGAAAAGTTTGTGATTTGGCTGTAAATATGGCTATAATGGGACAATGGAATTATCATCTATTACCACGAAATCCTCTCAAGCAACGATAGCTTCAGCTAAGAAATTTCTGGAAAAAGTGTTAAAGGAGGCCCGGGAAGATGCCCCCCTTATTTTTTATTTGGAAGGGGAGCTGGGCTCGGGCAAGACGCATTTTGTAAAAGGGCTTGCCGAAGCCCTTGGCATAAAGGACAATATAACTAGTCCGACTTTTGTGTTGATGAAGAAGTACGCTGTTTCCGGCAGTACTGCAGCACGACAGGCAGGTAAAAAATTATTTTTTCACATAGATTGTTATAGGATATATGACTCCCAAGACGCAAGGCAGATTGGGCTTGATAAAATTTTGGAAAATCCAAGAGCGATTGTGGCCGTAGAATGGGCGGAAAGGATCGCGGATATTGTTCCAAAGCCGTATTGGAAGCTTGTATTTAAGCATATTGACGATAAAACGAGGAAAATAGTTATAAAAAATGTCCAAAGATAAAAAAACGCTTGTAATCTTAGATTGCAATGCCCTTATTCATCGCTCGTTCCATGCTCTTCCTGATTTTCGCACACCCAAGGGCGAGCTCGTGAACGCGGTGTATGGATTTACGTCTATATTGCTCAAGGTATTGAGAGAGTTTAATCCGGAATATGTTGCGGCTACTTTTGACGTTGCCGGCCCTACTTTCCGGGATGAAGAATACGAAGAATATAAAGCAAATAGAGTGAAGGCGCCGGATGAGCTTTACGCGCAAATCCCCAAAGTAAAAGAGGTGCTTGGGGCTCTTAATATTTCTATATACGAAAAGCAGGGGTTTGAGGCGGATGATGTCATAGGGACTATTGCTAAATTGATTGCTGATGCGAGGGGGCGTTTAGTCGAGACAATTATCGTAAGCGGAGACCTCGATACCCTTCAGCTCGTGGACGAGAATACAAAAGTATATACGATGCGCAAGGGTTTGCAGGACACAGTACTCTATGACGTAGAGGCTGTGAAAAAAAGATTTGAGGGCCTGACCCCGGAGCAGATGGTGGATTATAAAGGGCTTAGGGGAGACCCTTCGGATAATATTCCCGGAGTGACCGGAGTCGGCGAGAAAACCGCCATACAGCTTCTTTCGGATTTTGGCTCTATAGATAATATTTATAAAGAGATTGAAAAAGATACGGAGAAATCAAAAAAAATAAAACCCGGATTTCGGGACAAGCTTATACGATATAAAGACCAGGCATTTTTCTCAAGGGAGCTTGCGACTGTGCGCAAGGATGTGCCTATAGATTTCAAACTTGAAGAGCTTGAGTGGCGAAATTATGACCGTGAAAATGTGGAGAGGGTCTTTAGGGGGTTCAATTTCAATTCGTTGGTGAGTAGATTGCCGACTGCTACGACGGATGTGGGGGGCCGCACCTCCTCCGCCCTGCCGGGCTCCGGCGGAACGACCCCTGAGACTGCGGATCCGACTTATGAAAAGATTGAGATGTTTTATGGCGAAGGAATCTTATCAGAGGAGGTTTATGAGCTTGAGAAAAAATTAGTGCCGGTGATACGGGGCATGGAGGAAGCCGGCATTAAGATAGGCAAAAAGTATTTTGCAGTCCTTGCGGAAAAAATCTCCCGGGAGCTTGCTGGTGCCGAAAAAGCAATTTATAAAATCGTGGGGAAAAGTTTTAACGCAAACTCCCCCCAGCAGCTTTCAGAAGTTTTATTTGCTGCGCCGCCAGGTGGATTGATGCTGCCGACAAAGGGACTTAAAAAGACCCCGGGCGGGGTAGTGTCCACCGCCGCCCCCGAGCTTGAAAAACTAAAGGACAAGCACCCTATTATAAAAGAGCTTCTAAAGTACAGGGAGCTTCAGAAGCTGAACTCTACTTACATAGGCCCTCTGCCGGGGATTGCGGACGGCAATGATAGAATCCATACAAAGTTTGACCAGCTTGGCACGGCAACCGGGCGTCTTTCCTCCTCAAAGCCGAATATGCAGAATATTCCTGTACGCGGCGAATGGGGGCCTAAAATACGAAAAGGGTTTATAGCGGAGAAGGGGCATAAGTTTGTAGCTTTTGATTATTCTCAGATGGAACTGCGCCTTGCCGCCCACATCGCGGATGACAAAAAAATGAAAGAGTACTTCAAAGATGACAGGGATATTCATAAGATGACCGCGTCCGAGGTCTTCGGCGTAGCTCCCGATGAAATAACAAAAGACATGCGCTTTCGCGCAAAAGCTCTCAATTTCGGCGTGCTTTACGGTATGGGGGCATCGGGCTTTGCAAAAAGCGCTGATATTTCGCGAGAGGAGGCGCAAAGTTTTATTGATAATTATTTTGCGCGGTTTCCCGCAATCAGAGAGTATATAGAAAAGACAACGGAGTTTGCGAGGAAAAACGGTTACGTGGAAACACTTCTGGGCAGAAAGCGATACATACCAGAAATGACCTCGTCTCATCCGGGGCTTCGCTCCCAAGCCGAGCGCATGGCAATCAATCATCCAATCCAGGGGACGGCAGCCGACATTATCAAAATGGCAATGGCAAAGCTGGGAATCATAAATCAGGAATCAGGAATCAGGATGCTGCTGCAGATTCATGACGAGTTGTTGTTTGAGATACAAGATGATAAAATAGAAGAGATATATCCAAAAATAAAAGATATAATGGAAAGTGCTTATAAAATAACAGTTCCCCTTAAGGTGGACGTTTCGGTCGGGCCATCGTGGGGAGAGCTAAGCAGAGTTACGTAACATGCGATACGTAACGCGTAGCAAAATTACTGCGCGCTACATCTTCGTGTTCCGTGAAATAACATGGCTATTAATTCAGCTATAGGATCAAGTACAAACACAGCGGACTCCAAAGCGGCGGGGAAGGAGGCGGTTTCAAACGCCATCCAAAGCCTTGGAAAAGATCCGCATATTATTTTTGCTTTTTCTTCGGTAAAGTTTGACCAGGAAAAGCTCGTAGAAGGCATGAACGAGGCGCGCGGCGACGCCACGCTTGTCGGAGGCAGCGCCGCGGGAGAAATAACCTCACAGGCAACAACATTTGAGTCTGTCGTCGCGATGGCGATACACGCGCCAAATATTAAGTTTTCTGTAGGATACGGAGAAGGCGTGGGCGCCGATAGTGATAAGGCGGGAGCCGATACTGCCAAGGCAGTTCTGGACGAGGCTGGCGGTAAAATAGACCTATTTATAATGATCCCTGAAGGGCTCACGGGGAATGGTTCTGCCATAGTGCGCGGTGTGCAGTCGGTATTAGGTGAAGATTTTCCCATCACAGGAGGATCTGCGGGGGATGATTATCTATTCAAAAAGACGTGGCAGTACTATAACGATAAGCTTCTTACGGACTGCGTGGTGGGCGTTGGGTTGAGCGGCGACTTCGCTTTTGGGTTTGGTGTGCGGCATGGATGGGACCCGGTTGGGCTGCCGCTCGAAGTTACAAAGTCAGAGGGAGCAGTTCTTAAGGAATTGGACGGGAAGCCCGCGCTTAATATCTATCGGGACTATTTTGGGAAAGAGGCAGAAGAGCTTATAAAAGAGCCACTAGCCCGCATGGCGTACACGTATCCTCTAGGCATGAGCGTTGAGGGATCGGACGAGCTTCTTCTGCGCGACCCTGTTATAGCAAACGACAAGGGCGAGATTACTTTAGCGGGAGAAATCCCCGAGGGGACAACGGTCCGGCTGATGATAGGCGATCGTGATAAGGCGATATCCGCGGCAAAAGACGCCGCGCAGACGGCGCTTGATCAGCTTGAAGGCAAGAAACCACAGGTTATTCTCATGTTCAACTGCATGGCAAGAA
>CAJXHR010000024.1 GCA_913054525.1 uncultured bacterium
GGACTTGGCCGATGTCTTTTCTCCAGGGCACTGTTCGGAGGTAGAACCTCCTTCATTGTAGCTGCGGTGGTCGCCGGCATTACTTTGTTTTTGGGAACAAGCTTTGGCCTGATGGCGGGATATTTTAGGGGGCGGGTTGACGCGGCGATCATGCGGTTTTGCGAGTTCCTGGCAGGTTTCCCCGGTCTGCTGTTTGCGATTCTGATTTCCGCCACTATAAAACCGAGGATTCTTGATTTTCTGCGGCCGTACGAAGGTATGATAAATCTTGGAATAGTTGATTTTCTGGTGCTGTTCCTGGCGCTATCTTTTATCGGTTGGTCCGGTCTTGCTATTTTTGTGAGGGGCGAGGTTCTGCGCCTGCAGTCCAACGACTTCATGGAAGCGGCAAGGGCGCTTGGGGCTTCTCCGGTCCGGCTTATGCAGCGTCATCTTCTTCCCAACCTGACGGCAATAATAATCCTGATTCTTTCTACGAGCTTCCCGGCAGTGATTATGGAGGAAGCAATTCTGTCATTCATCGGCATAGGCATCAGCGACCCCAACACCTCCCTCGGGCAGTTGGTTAATTCAGAATACGGCTATTGGCGCACATCTAACTATCACGTGGTGTTTATTCCGGCAATAATTCTGGCCGTACTAATGTACGCGTCGGTTTTCTTGGGAGAAATTCTCAATGATGTTTTGAATCCAAAAAGCAAGATGAAGTAGGTGAAAAAAATGGGACTTTTAGAAGTTGAAAATCTCTCTCTCCAATATGAAACAAGGAATGCAGATATACGGGCACTTTCGAATGTATCCTTTGCGGTGAATCCTGGGGAGCGCCTCGGTGTCGTCGGCGAATCCGGCAGCGGGAAAAGCAGTTTGGGGTCCGCGATTCTCGGCCTAGTGTCTTTTCCCGGGAAAATCAAAAGTGGCAGAGTACTATTTCAGGGCAAAGACATAGCCCTTATGAATGATAAGGAGCTTGAGAAGATGAGGGGAGAGGGTGCTACAATGATTTTCCAGGATTCAAGGGCCTCTCTTAATCCTCTGATTACGGCCGAAGAACACTTTAGGGACGTATTCCGGTATCGTTTCGGGAAGGAATCAAAGCAGGCCTCGCGGGAAAAAGCTGTGGCGCTGTTAAAGGACGTGGGTATTACGGATCCCGAAGAACGGCTGAAGCAGTACGCGCATCAGCTTTCGGGAGGCATGGCCCAACGGGTTCTTATCGCGCTTGCTCTCGCCCAATCCCCAAAGGTTATCATTTGTGACGAGATAACTACCGCGCTTGATGTAACTTTGCAGGTTCAGATTCTTGATTTGCTCAAAGAGCTTTCCGAGAAAAAGGAAACCACCTTTATCCTTATTTCTCACGACATCGGCGTTATTTCCTATTTCAGCGAGAGAGTAATGGTGATGTATGCGGGGATGGTGGTGGAAGAAGGGGCGACAAGCGAAGTTTTGAGCCACCCCTATCATCCCTACACCAAGGCCCTCATCGCCTCCTTGCCTACGGGTGAAAAAGAAATGCTGAATGCCATTGAGGGCGAGCCGCCCTCTTTATCCCAAGAGTTTACAATGTGCCCGTTTGCTCCCCGATGCTCACGGAGAGAGGATAGATGTTTTTCCGAAAAACCTCCTATACGGGTGCGGGATAATCAAAAAATCGCCTGCTTCTTTGACATATAGGGAGGAAGCATGAAAGAGAAAGAGAACATTCTTTCGGTAGAAGACCTAGGAGTTAGTTTTCTGGTAAAAGAAGGGCAATTCGCGAGAAAAAGTCAAAAACTTCAAGCGGTAGACGGGGTTAGCTTTCGCCTGGAAAGGGGCGAGACCCTGGGAGTTGTAGGAGAGTCGGGTTGCGGAAAGACGACTCTCGGCAGGGCAATCCTGTACCTTGAAAAACCGACGTCGGGTAAAATTGTATTCAAGGGAGAACTGGTCGAGGATATCTTGCGGAAAAATCCACTTGAGTTGCGAAGAAAGGCCCAGATAATATTTCAGGATCCCTACACTTCGCTGAATCCGCGAATGACCGTGGGCAGTATCATCGGCGAGGGCATAGAGATTCATAATCTGGCAAAAGGAAGGGCGAAGCAGGAAAGAGTGAAGGAGCTTTTAGGGCTTGTGGGCCTTGACGCTTCATACATAGCGCGCTACCCCCATGAGTTTTCTTCGGGACAAAGGCAGCGTATTGTTATAGCGCGGGCGCTTGCGGTTGATCCGGAGCTTGTTGTCTGCGATGAGCCGGTTTCGTCGCTGGACGTTTCCGTGGGAGCTAAAATTCTGAATCTCATGCTGGAGCTTCAGAAAAGATTGTCCCTCGCATATATATTTATTTCCCATGATCTTGATGTAGTGGCGCACATGTCGGACTACATTGCTGTAATGTACCTGGGAAAGTTTATGGAAACTGCCAAGACCCACGACATCATACACAATGCCAGGCACCCATATACCAGGGCGCTTTGGGAATCCATGCCTCGGATTGGCAAAGAGAAGATTGTAGGATTGAAAGGAGAAATTCCCTCTCCTCTTAATATTCCTTCGGGATGCAGGTTTAGAACCAGGTGCCCATATGCCACGGAACTGTGCGCGCAGGATGTGCCGCCCCTTACGGAATTCGGCGATGGGCAGCTTGTGGCATGTCATTACGCCAAAGAAATAAAAGATGGTACGCATGTACCCACAAACGCTCCGGTCTAGAATCGGAGCGTTTTTTATTGTATTATAGACGCATGATATCTGTACTCAATGGAGAAATTAAATATGTTGGCGAGGATAACCTCGAGATTCTAAGCGGAAGTATCGGCTACAAAGTTTTTTGTCCGCAGAAAACATTGGGGGATTACTCTGTGGGGCAATCGGCGGAGATTTTTACACATCTTCACGTGCGCGAAAACGCGCTTGAGCTTTATGGATTTAAAACCCGTAAAGAGCGGGATTTTTTTGAGATTTTAATTAGTATCTCCGGAATTGGCCCCAAGGGGGCGCTTGGGATACTGCAGGCGGCGCCGATAGATTTACTGAAGAAGGCAATAGCATCAGGAGACACAACAGTGCTCACCCGGGTATCGGGCATAGGTGAAAAAACCGCTCAGCGTATTATTATTGAGCTAAAAGGAAAGCTCAAAGATATTGTAGGAGAAGACGGAGGTGATCTTAGGGAGGGAGGCGATGTCATAGAAGCGCTTACCGGCCTTGGCTACACGCGCGCCCAAGCCCAGCAGGCCTTTGGCAAAGTGCCGGAAAACATAGAGGGAGTAGAGAATAAAGTAAAGGAGGCGTTGAAGATTTTGGGGAAATAATGGAACATTTTTTACAATCCCATGAATGGGAAGAGTTTCAGAAATCGGTCGGAAGGGAAGTTTTTCGCATTGGCGATGCGCTTGTTATTAAATTGCCGCTGGCATTCGGGAAGAGCTACTTATACTGCGTAGGTACTTCGGCAGGGCGAAGTCTACGGAAAAATTTTGCTCCACGCGGAGATGTCATATTTTTGAAACTTGAGCCGATGGCGGAAGACGGTAAATTGGAAGACAGTTTGTTGAAAGCTGGGTTTATCAAGTCAAAAAAAGAAATTCAGCCGCAACGGACGATTATATTGGACATTACAAGGAGCGAGGAAGAGCTGTTGGCAAGTATGCATAAGAAGACGCGGTATAATATACGAGTTGCACAGAAGAAAGATGTAAGATTTAAGATATATGATTTGAGAGAAGGGAGTGATAACTTCGAAGCGTTTTGGCAGCTTTTGCAGGAGACAACTGAACGGGATAAATTCCAAGCTCACCCTAAAAGTTATTACGAAAAACTGCTTAGCAGTTTTTCGTCCCGACATACGACATACGACATACCATATACAAAGTTATTCTATGTAGAATATAAGGATAAGGTTATTTCTGCTTCCATTGTTATTTTTCACAATCATAGTGCTGCATATTTGCATGGCGCGTCTGATCACGATTACCGCGCTCTCATGGCGCCGTACCTATTGCATTGGGAAGTTATAAAATACGCGAAAGATCATGGATTTAGCGAATACGACCTTTGGGGAATAGACGAGGAGAAGTGGCCGGGAGTCACAAGATTCAAGAAGGGATTTGGCGGCAGAGAAGTTAAATATACCGGCTCATATGATTATGTATTTATGCCAATATGGTATCGGCTCTATAAGTTGTGGCAGGCCCTATTCAAAAGGTAAAGCGAAAAATTCAAGATCTCCGTTTTTGTCGGATATAGCAGCATACCCGACTTTTTTGTTGATAGAAATTATGCTAGAGTTTTAGTGCCTTATGGGATCTATTATCCAAAAAATTGTCCCCGGTTTTATTGTGAATTTTTACCACCAGATGTGGCCTGCTTTGGGTGCTGTGATTTATAGATTTCCGGCCAAAAAAGTAAAAGTCATAGGAATCACGGGCACCAATGGTAAGACGACAGTAGTGCATCTTGCGACTGAAATATTAGAAGCGGCAGGGTACAAGGTGGCGTCTATTTCGTCGCTTCGTTTTAAAATAGGGGAAAAGGAATGGAAGAACGAGCTTAAGATGACAATGCCGGGCCGTATGAAAATACAAAAGTTTTTAAGGCAGGCAGCGGATGCCCGATGCCAATATGTTGTGATGGAGGTAACCTCTGAAGGAATCAAGCAATATAGACATAAGTTTATTGATTTTGATGTCGCGGTATTTACAAACTTAACTCCGGAGCACGTTGAGTCGCATGGCGGATTTGAAAATTACAAAAGAGCAAAAGGCGAGCTTTTCAAATCAGCAAAAACAGCAATAATTAATCTGGACGATGAGAACGCGGAATATTTTTCGGCGCTCTGTAAAGGCAAAAAATATGGATATAGCGTAGAATCCGGGAGTATTGATATTGCGACACCTCTTCCGGGCAAGTTTAACCTGTATAATGCCCTGGCCGCGGCTTATGTGGGATTGTCTCAGGGAGTTGATATGAAGGTTATAAAAGAGACGCTTGGAAAAGCCAAAGGCATCCCGGGCAGGATGGAAACAGTTATTAAAGACCCGTTTCCGGTTATTGTTGATTATGCCCATACGCCCGATGCGCTTGAAAAAGTATATAAAACGGTTAAAGGGAGGCATAAGCTCGTATGTGTTCTAGGCGCTGCCGGCGGGGGAAGGGACAAGTGGAAAAGGCCGCAAATGGGGAAAATAGCGGCGCGTTATTGCGACGAGATAATACTTACTAATGAAGATCCGTACAATGAAGATCCGAGCCGGATTTTAGCAGAGATAAAATCCGGAATTTCTTCTCCTATTTCTAAGCTTTACGAAATCCTTGATCGCCGCAAGGCAATAAAAAAAGCCCTGCGAATAGCAAAGCGCGGAGACATTGTTGTGGTAACGGGTAAGGGCGCGGAGCCCTGGCTTATGACAGGGGAGGGCAGAGTAGCGTGGGATGACCGCGAGATTGTAAGGGCGGTCTATCGTGAGATTTTTGGCTAGCTTATAATTTTTATTTTCTTCTCCTTCTCTTTTTTAAGCTTAGGTATCTTTATTGTCAGAATCCCATCTTTTAGCGATGCGTGAGCTTTTTCACTGTCTACTTCTGTGGGCAGGATTATGGATCTTGAAAATGCTCCCCAGTAACATTCTTGGTATAGATAATTTTCACCCTTTACTTTTTCCTCCTTGTGCCTTGAGCCCCTTATATTTACAACGTTGTCCTCTATGCCGACATCAAGATCCTCCACTTTTGCGCCGGCTATTGTGGACTTTATGACAATTTCCGTGGTGGTTTCGTATACGTCTATTGCAAGCTGGCCCTCCGGCATATTCTCTCCGTTATTTTCAGGTTCCTCTTTTTTGGAAATATTTACCGGAGGCGTTTTTGCCTTGCGTGCTTTAGCCGGCTTTCTTTTTTTTGTCGTATCGGCTTTTGCGAGTTGAGCTATTGTGTAGGGCTTTTCTTCGGATACCGTTGGATCAGTAACCTTTATGAATCCCTGCTCTTCTTGCGGTGAGTCGGAATCATCTCCCTGTTCGGTATCTTCGTTTTCTTGCGGGACCGACTGCGTGTCTTTATCTTCTTCATCGTCTTCGTCAGCCTGGTCGGGTGGTATATTATCTCCGTTTTCGTCCACTAAAATATCCTCATCCTCATTCATCTTGAATGAACTTGTAAGATTTTTGAAAAAATTAGGCACGCCATTGTTGCCTCGAGCTTGCCGAAGAGCGCGCAATAATGAGCGCCCCGAGCTTATCGAGGGGTTACCTTAGCTTAGAAAGATTTTTAAAAAATATGGAAATCATTACCACCGCAGATATCATTAGCAGTCCAACGGCGAAGACGAAATAAAAATACTCCTCCATGTATATTACAAATATATTATAAAACCCATGTAAAAGTATGGCAAGCGTGAATCCGTGGATAAGGGGCAGGAATTTTTTGCGGGCTCTGAACATTGATAGCGCCAGGTAGTATCCGATTATCGCCGAAGCGAGAGCGTGAAGAAGGGTTGCGCCTATGAACCGGGAAAAAGTAATTTCCAATGTAGATAGAAAGCCGTTGGCGGCTAACGGAACCAGGAGAAAGATATTTTCTATCGCGGCAAAGCCGAGGGCCGCGACTATCATGTATATCATCGCGTCTACCGGCTCGTCAAGCTGATTTGTTCTTTTTATAACTCTGAAATATACAACAAGAAATTTAAGGATTTCTTCCGTGGCAGCTACGCCTATAAAATATACTATGAGCATATTGGGGAGAGATGGGAGGGGAAGTAATTTTAGCCCATCTATGGCAAAGTTTTCAATAAGTATCGCAGGAAACGCAATGAGCATACCCCAGATAAATACGCGGATTATCATGCGCTTGGGCTCGGGGTGCTTGTCTTTGCGTAGATACCAAATAAGCCAGATTGAGCTGGGAAGTATGGCTAGTGGTATATAAATGAGATAGTGCATTTATTTAGGCCAGTTTTCCACCATGAGCATTGACCGCTTTTTTATTGGCAAATTTTGATAAATTTCTTCTGTAATAAATGGAACAAACGGATGCAGGAGTTTTAAGGTTTCTGTAAGTACATACAAAAGAACCCTTTCATTTTTTTGTTTTTTACTCGCTTCTATATATGTATCCGCAAAATCGTGCCAGACAAAGTCATAAAGAGCGTGAGCCGCATGTCCGAACTGGTATTTCTCGATATGTTTATCCACGAGGTTTGTCGTCGCAAGAAGTTTTTTGAGTATTTTTTTGTCAAAAAATTATTTATTGATGAGGGGTATTATATTCAATTCAGCATTTTTCAATCTTGTCTCGATCATTTTTATGATCTTTTTCTGACTTTGTGAATAGCTGAGAAGAGGAATCGGATGGAATAAAATTGGTTACCCGGCAGGGACTTGAACCCCGACAAAGAGAATCAGAATCTCTTGTGCTACCATTACACCACCGGGCATTAATT
>CAJXHR010000025.1 GCA_913054525.1 uncultured bacterium
TGTGCTTGCCTTATTACCGCTAATTTTTACCTTATCGATATTTACGACATCCACAGAATTTCCGGAATCAACATACGGTAAAAATTTCGCGGAATTTTTACCGCGCAAAATCACCGCGATCTCTGTTGCAATACGTCCTAATATTTTATCAGTGGCATCGATAGTGTGCTTCATACAAATTCTATTACTGCCATTTTTGCGGAATCGGTCCTGCGCGGAACGCGCTTTATGATCCTTGTATATCCGCCGTTACGCGCCTTATAGCGCGGTCCGATATCGGAAACAAGTTTCTTCGCGGCCTTAGCATCCCGGAAATCCCGCGCAATCATGCGCCTGGTATTTACCGTGTCCTTCTTTGATTTCGTCACAATTTTTTCTATATATCCCCGCAGCTCCTTCGCCTTTGCCTCGCTTGTTGTAATTTTTTCATGCAAAACCAACGCCTGTGCAAGGCCCCTCATAAGTGCCGTTCGCTCATCCCGCTTTCTTCCGAATTTTTTTCCGCGCTTTGCTTTGTTCATTTCTTTTTCGCTTTTTTGGCCTTAGCCGTTGGCTTTATTTTAGTAGTTTTTTTAACAGCTTTCTTAGCAGAGGGTTTTGCTTTTTTAACTGCTGACTTTTCTACACTCTTATCGAATTGTCCTGAAATTTTAAAATGCTCAACGAGAAGATTAGTAGCATACTCAAGCGCCTCCTGGGGGGAGATAGTGCCGTTTGTTACAATTTCCAGACGAAGCCGGTTAAAATCCGTACGATCTCCGACTCGCATATTTTCTATTTCAAAATTTACTTTTCGCATCGGTGTAAAAATTGCATCAAGAGGAATCGCTCCTATCTCAGCCCCTCCCTTTAACTGCTGCTCAACAGGCACATATCCAAGACCAGGCTCAATAGTAAGCTCAAGTTCAAACTTCACATCCTTGCTTGTGAGGGTTGCGATGTGGGCATCCTTGCTTGCAACTTCAACCTGACTTGGAGCCTCTATATCGGCAGCCGTAACCTCGCGCGCACCTTTTACTTTTATCGTCGCTGACTGCGGCTCATCACCGTGAAGCTTTATGGAAATTTGCTTTAGGTTTAGCGTAATTTCCAAGACATCTTCCGCTACACCGGACAAGGTAGAAAATTCATGGGGCGCCCCTTTTATTTTAACCTTGGTAATTGCGGCACCCGGAAGAGAAGAATAAAGCGCCCGCCTTAAAGCATTGCCGACTGTCACGCCATATCCGGGATAAAGCCCCTCTATTTCAAAAACAGCCCTGTTTTCACTTTGCTCTTTAATTTTTGGAGGAGTTGGTAAAGTGATTTGCATATTTTTAATTAATTATCGTGAATAAAACTCAATTATTGGTTTTACACTTGCCATTATCATGGGATCCTCTACTGTGGGCTCGGCAGAAATTACAGCCGTTAAGTTTTTCTTATCAAGATTAATCCAGGATGGGACTTCATACTTAGCGAGCGTCACTGTAAGCTCTTTAAATGGCACAATACCGATACTTAAGGGGTGGATACTGATGGTATCACTAACTTTAACCCCGAAAGACGGTGAGTTTACATTACGCCCATTGACCTGTATATGCCCATGACTCACTAGCTGTCTTGCAAATTTTCGCGTAGATGCAAAACCGCATCTATATACTGTACTATCCAGCCTGCGCTCAAGGCCCTGTATTATCAAATCCGGACCCTTCCCATGCCCAAAATAACTACGAAATTGTCTTTCGCGCAATCCATAAATCGCTTTAAGCCCTTGTTTCTCTTCGAATTGCTGCCCATATTCAGATTTTGTTCTTTGAAATCGCTTTGGCATAATTATACTCGCCTTGCCTTCTTAGGCCTACAACCGTTATGCGGAATGGGGGTTTTATCCTCTAGGGAGGAAACATTCGTGCCACGTCCGACAAGAGCCCGAATGGCCGCGTCTCTCCCGGACCCCACGCCTTGTACATATATAGAAACTTTTCCGATATCAATATTACCGAGTTTTTCAAATATATTTTCCACAACTCTTGACGCCGCAAAAGGCGTGGCTTTTTTGGGACCCTTAAAGCCCATCGCTCCCGCACTAGACCATACAAGCATATTCCCGGCCGCATCGGTTACGGAAATTAATGTATTATTATAACTTGCGGAAATATAAATACGCGAGGATGACAGGCTGGTTACCTTCTTCTTGCCGCCCTGTTTCTTTTTGTCTACCGCATCTGTCACTTCCAAATCTCCCATGACCTCTCCCTCTGTTTGCTTTGTTATACGTTTTTTACCCATGATTAAATACTAAGTCGGGCTTGCAGCCGGTTTTTTGCCCGATCCCATTGTGCGGCGAACATTACCGCGAATAGTCCTTCCGTTTGTCCGGGTTTGCTGGCCGCGCACCGGCAGGCCCCTCATATGCCTAATGCCCCGGTAACAATTGATATCCTTTAGCCGCTTTATACTAAGCTGTACATCTCTTCGCAATTCTCCTTCTACCTTATATCCTCCTTCTATAAGACCTCTCAGCGTATTTAACTCTGCCGCGCTTAATTTATTCGCACGTATATTTGAGTCGATTTTCGCTTCGGATAAAATCTTCTTACTGGAAGAAAGCCCTATGCCATATACATATGTAAGAGATATCTCTATTCTTTTATCTTCGGGTATATTTACCCCCGCAATTCTTGGCATTATTATCCTTGTCTCTGCTTATGTTTCGGGTTGCTTGTGCATATAACAAAAACCCGACTGTGGCGTCGAACTATTTTGCAATTATTACAAATCTTTTTTACGGAAGATCTAACTTTCATTTATATCTATATATTATTCTGCCTCGCGAGCCATCGGGACTAACCTCAACAAGCACCCTATCTCCGGTTAATATTCGTATGAAATTCACTCTCATACGCCCCGCAAGATGTGTCAAAATTTCTTCGCCGCCGTTTAATTGTACACGAAAAGTTGTATTTGGCAAGGCCTCGGTAACAATGCCCTCTTTCTGATTTTGATTGTCCTTCTCTTGCGCCATATAACGTATAATGAATATATTATATCGGGGCACTTAAAAAGTCAACCCCGCACGAAGTAAGAAACCTACGGCTTCTGCCGAAATAGCATTTCGGACTTCGTACGAGGTCAACCCTACTGGAAAGGTTGTCCCTCGGCCAAAGCCTCGGGATGCGGCTTTTATGACCAAATTAAAATTTGGACAAAAGCCGCACCTACTCAATTATTATCTCTATTTTGCTTATATCTTCCGGTATTTTGTCCACCCAAAAAGGCCAAAAAGTGACACTCGCTTCCTTTATGCCTGGGTATGAGGAAAGAAATGAGCTCACCTCATCTTCACTCTTGCCGCTTATTCCCGCGATAATCTCCTGCGTATCTATGCGAATTGCGGCATTTTGTGATAGTGAAATTTTCATATTAAAAGTTCCCTCATTAAAACGTTTATCCGAGACCTGATAAACAATCTCTTTGCCCTCTTGGAGGCCACGTTTTCCGGAAAAACGTATTTCAAAATCGTTTGCAAGCAATGCCTCCGCGTCTTTCTCCCGTACGGCAAACGTCTTGGTCAAAATGGATCCGGTAATTGTAAGCTCGTCTGCTCTGTCTCCAATACTGCCGGATGAATCAATTTCAATAACATCAGTATGTTTTGCGCCCGTAGGTATAAAAAACCCCTCCGGCAGCAAAATATCAAGCGAGTGATCAATTTCCGTTTCAAGCTCATTTTTCACTTCTTTTTCCAGGCCCCTATAATCATCCTCCGTAATCACTTTAACTTTTCCGATTTCTCCTCCCGACATGCGACTATCCGACTCACCATAGAAGGCAAGGTATTTGGGGGTTCCCTTGAATCCGGGGATAGAAAAAGTTGAAGGGCTAATATTATATTCCCCGCCCGGCTCCGATGCTATTACTTCTACAGTGGTGGAACTCGGCACAATTTTCCCGTTACTGACTTCCGCTCCCGGAACAACAATGGTCTTGATAGTCCTAAACAGCTTCCCTCCCTCAGAGACAAACCGGGTTGTTTTTACAAGGGTTTGGGGAGAGGAACTATACGAATTATGCACCCTCATAGTGCCCGTGGCCTTTGCTCTAATCTCCTCCTCGCCGGTTGTTTCGATACTCTTGGATCTTTCCAGGGATTTTTCAAAAATTTGCGCAGGCAATGTAGCCCCGCGTTCTCCACCATCAGATACGGCAGATGAATTTGCATCACCCCGGACATCAAGATCGATTGATATTTTTTCAACTACCGGCTGAATATAAATCTTGGATTTAGGCAGTATAAAGTAAAATGTAAGCGAAGCGATTAGAGAAGATGCAATAATTAACGCAAAAAGAACGGCCCGCAAAACCATGGCGTTGCTGAGTGTTAAGCCCAATTTAGGAATTTTGGGGCGGGGAATGCTCACAGAACTCTTTTGCGAAACCTTGGGTAGATTGAGCGAGGGACGTCTCTCCCAAAAATTTGTGATTTTCTCATCCTGCTCATCGGATGGTTCGGTCATCGCTTGCTCAATAGTTTTGAGCTTTTTTTTCTTCTTGGGTCTAATCTTTTTCTTGATGACCTCTGTCTCGTCCATTGCGGGAGTCGTAGGAGTCAGGGGGGCCGTAATGTCGGAAAGTTTTGGACGTTTTGCGGATGGCTTAACCTCGTCAACATCAATCGAAGCGCTCTCTCTTAGCTCGCTCGTTTCCTGATGCGCTTGAAGCTGGGATTTGAGCGCCAAATTTTGCACACGCGGACTGGATGAAACTACCACTATCTCTTTTTTCAATGAATCAGCTTCGCGTTTCAAGAGGCGAAAATTAAGAACAGTCTCGGCAATACGAGAATTATCCGGCACCAAAAGATATATACGCTCGGCTTTAGTATGTATGAGCTTATCTATCAGAACGGTAAGTTCATCTCTCGGCTGAACTTGTATTATGTAAGAATCCATTACCTTGCTTAGATATTACCTTGTATTAATCTCAAACTTCTCTTAACCATTTTTATCAATTCGTCGTTATTTTTATTCTCCTCTATATGTATGTTTGCGATTGAAAACGGGACTGTCCAGAGAACATTGTCTTGGGGTGTGCCTTCTAAATAATCGATCCTTGAAGGAGTAAGGTTGGAAATAATGGGCTTTGCGGAAAAAGAAAGGGAGTCGCGCCATTTTCTCTGTCGAAGTGCGTGCGCAACCACGGGCATCATCGACCCGCCTCCGTATATATAAATATTGGAAGGTAAAAGTGTCGTCTGCGATAACTCCAGAAGCACCATCTCAAGCCCCCGGAGAAATAATTTTACATCGTCCATTATTATCCCTTCTATTTTCTTTGCTGCGTTTTTACTGACCTTTTCTTCCGTGAATCTTCTTTTTATATTTTCCGCCTCAAAAAGGCCGATTTTTAAATTTTCTGAAATGCTCCGAGTAAAAGATGCGCCGCCCACAGCAATTGAACGTATGTCATCGAGCCGCCCCTTGCGGGCAAGGGAAATTTCGGTAATACTCCCCCCCATATCAATAAGTATAAAATCCGTCGCAGAATCGTTCTTGGCGTAAAAGGACCTGAATACCGCGTATGGCTCGGAAACCAAAGTAACAAGTTGTAGATTTATGGAGCTTATAATCCCTTCAAATGCGTCAAGATGCCCTTTTGGTATATAGCAATTGAACAGCCCGCAAGACACCTCCTTGCCCTTGAATCCTATGGGATTTACAATCTGATACCCGTCTATTTTTATATCCTGCAAAGCGCCGCCAATAAGATAAACGTCCAGTTCGGATCTGCCGGTATCCTGCTTAAAGTCCCTGCGGATCTGCTCATAGTTTCTCTGCTGCACCTTTTGGACGATGTTGCCAAACTCTCCTTCGGTAAGCTCCTCGTTTGGATAATCCCGGATATAGGTCTGCGTTAAGGTCTTCCCATATACAAAACCCCCTCCCAGTCCCAATACCACTTTATTCGTAAAACGCCCTATTCTTGTGGTAGATTCTCTTAGTTCCTTTAATACAAACCGGCAAGTATTTGCGATTCCCCGTTCATTTATTCCTCCGTCCTTGTTCATACTGCCGTTGGTATATTGCCTATTTGCAAACGCGACAACCTCTCCTCCTGCCACATACAACCCCTTTACATTATATGTCCCAATATCAAGTACAATAAAATGCTCGCCCTTAAAGCGTTTCGTCAATACATTCCTTAAAATTCTAGGAATATCCTTTTTTTCCATTGCACATATACATTATATATTATAGCGGATATATGACCAACTGGGGACAAAAAAAATAACCGCACAACAAAGCGGTTAGTAAGATGTATTCCCTCGTCGTTCTACTCCTCGGGATGATGGTTTTCAAGCAAAATCAAAAATTTTGAGAAAGCCTATCAGCGGGGGTACTAGGATTCGAACCTAGAGTCGTCTGTTTTGGAGACAGAAATGTTAGCCAGTTACACCATACCCCCAGCTATTTCCTCTTGGACTCTTTATGCATTTGATGAGAACGGCAGGATTTACAGAACTTCTTAAGTTCCAGTTTTTTTTCAACTGTTTTTTTGTTGCGCGTAGTGAAGTAATTAATTCTCTTACACTTTCCGCATTCAAGTTTTACTAATTTATCTTGGCTCATAGTGGCTATATTCTACCTAAAAATAACTAAAAAGTCAAACTCCGAAACGCCTCCGCGTATTTCATTTTTTTCTTTTTCCCCGCATCTTGCGCCCGGGAGCGAATCCATTTTTCAAGATTTGCCATATCATTTATCTGGCCTTCATGCCGCCGGAGTGCCTCCACTTTCTTATCAATTGTTCTTGAAATATCAATAAAGGTATCGGGCTTTGCCGCGCTGAAAAACCACGCTCCCTGAATCTGATGGGGTAAAATCCCGGATTTTTCAAGCTCCGAAAAAAATGCGATCGAGCCAGCCGCCGGATATATCGCGTCGAATACCGCCTCCGCAGTCACCCGGTGATCCCGATGGAATCTTCCAAAACTGTCAAAATTTAGGTTTGCCGGATCCAACGAAAATACAATATCGGGCTTTACTTGCCTTATTGCCTTTACTATCTTTTTTATAAGCGCTCTTGTATGCTCCAGCTCTCCGTCTTTCTCCCGTAAAAATATTACCTTATTTACTCCCACAACTTTCGCGGCATCTCTCTGCTCTTTTTCTCGCATAGCAATAATTTCTTTCGGAAATTTTTTTACCTTATGAATCCCCTTCTCGCCGTTTGTGATAATACAGTACACCACCTCCCCCCCTTCGGAAGTCAATTTTGCCACGGTCCCCGCACAGCCAAAATCAAGGTCGTCGGGATGGGGTGAAAAAACAAGGACTTTTTTGAAATTGAACTCTTTAGCCATATTGAGCCTGGGGGCAGGATCGAACTGCCGGCCTCGTCATTACCAATGACGTGCTCTAACCAA
>CAJXHR010000026.1 GCA_913054525.1 uncultured bacterium
GGGGACGCTTATTTTTGATACGACAGCTACCCGCCCCTATATGTGTGATGGCTCCGGCTGGAATGAGCACAAGGGCACAAGAGGCGATACCGGCCCCGGGGGAGCTGCCGGGCCTGCCGGACCGCAGGGACCGCAAGGGCCGCAGGGGCCGCAGGGACCGCAAGGACCGCAAGGGCCTCCGGGTTCGTAGGCCTGTTTAAATAATTAAAACGACTGGGTTAATTAAAATAATCTACAAACAGTGCTTTCTCTTAAAAAAATATTCAATCCCACAATCCTTGGCTTAACATTCGGAATATCTCTGATGGCCTATACTGTTTTTGCCTATACATCCCCGGCTCAGGCGCCGCCTGCGGGAAATGCTGCGGAGCCCGTAAACGTGGGGGCGAATCCTCAAGCAAAACAAGGGGGGTTGTGGGTGGATAGCGTTGTCGTGAATGGAGGAATAAAATTGGGAGGATTTTCGCCGCCACAAAGACCTCCATGCGATACGAACACAAGGGGTACGTTTATATTTGATACGACAGCAAACCGACCCTATACATGCAACGGCTCCTCGTGGAATGAGTACACAGGCCCCAAGGGCGACAAGGGCGGCACGGGATCCTCGGGCGGTGCAGGCCCGCGTGGTCCCCAGGGTCCCCAGGGACCACAGGGATCCGGAGGTCCCCAGGGACCACAGGGTCCCCAGGGACCGACAACGGATATTCCTCCAACGCTGAATAATTGGTATGGCATTTGCATGGAAAGACGCACCAACCAGCATGTCTGCTATGGCGCGAGGTGGCCGGCCTATTGTCAGACGATGCCATATACGGTCGGCATTGAATCTAAATGTGCTTGCCAGGACGGTTTTAGTAAGGTCACAACCGGCATAAATCACGACCCTAGCTCAATTTACAGTAATCCATACTATTCATGCGCAAAGTAATGGGAGCATAGTACAATAAAGATATGGGTATAAATAAAAAAATTAAAAGACTCTCGGCAGTGCCAATGGCAATTATTGTCATGATGCTTGCTTGGGGTTTTATAAATTATCTAAACACCAAGTCGCCGGACGACTCCGGAAATTTAGCAGGCAGGGAAGCAGTCGCGGGGACGGCGGATAATGTTTCCGGCTATGCCTGGTCCGAGAATATCGGCTGGATAAGTTTTGAATGCAAGGGATTGTGTAATCCTCCCGTTGCTTCGGGAGCGCAAATTTACGATGTCACCTCGGGCTCGACAGAAAACCCAAAGTTTATCACTGTCACGCTTGACTCCCTTGATGTTCAGGTCGGAGGCGTTCAGGTCGTAACCGCGGAAGTTAAAGATGCTGATGGCAATCCAATAACATCTGTAACGGGCAGTTTCCTGACAGATATCCAAACCACTGGTCCCGTATCGTTCTCTCTGATCTCAGGCACAAATATTGAAGGCACTTGGCAGGGTTCCTGGACGATGCCCAATGACACATACTGCTACAATTATGGCGCGGACATAACCGCGACCAGTGCGTCCGGGTCAAATACTTTGGAACTCAGATTTGATACGGACGTATCATCGTGCGAGGATGTGGATTACGGTGTGTATTACGGAGTAAATGTAGATTCTTTAACGGGTGCTTTTTCTGGCTACGCCTGGTCCGAAAACATCGGCTGGATAAAATTTGATCCGGCAGGACCTTATCCAGGAGCCCCTTCTAGCTCTGCTACGCTTAACTTATCGACCAACGAAGTTTCCGGCTGGGCAAGGGCATGCGCGGGCGCAGTAAACCCCGACTGTACGGGCGGCACCAACCCGGATTCTGGCGGATGGGATGGCTGGATAAAAATGCGTGGTACAGTGCCTAATTACGGTGTTTCCCTAAATCCGGGAACAAAGGAGTTTTCCGGATTTGCATGGGGGAGCGATGTTATCGGATGGATAAGCTTCAACTGCGCGGACCTTGGAGCATGCGGCAGTTCAAATTATAAAGTAATTGGGGATATAGGCGGCGTGCCGAGCGCATCGGGGCTTTCTGTCTCTATAGGCGATTATTGCACCGTTCCCTCCCACTTTTTCTCCTGGACATTTTTAGATCCCGAGGATGGCGTAAGCCAGGCCTCATATGCGCTCGAAGCGGACAACAATAGCGATTTTTCCTCTCCCGAGGTCTCATCATCCGGCGGGAGCGGTACGGCATATACCGCCATTGTAGCTGTGAACTCCGGAGCCAATCAGTTTGGGTACAACACGAGCTATAGTTGGCGGGTAAAGGTATTTGATAGTGATGGCGCAGATTCGGGATGGGTCAACGGTACTGATTTTGTAACAGAGCCGCATCTTTATCCCGATTCAGGTCTTACATTCAGCCCAAGCGTTCCAAGCCAGGATGAAGAAATAACATTTATGGAAAACACAACATGTTACGAAGCAAACAATAATGCTATCCCCTGTCCCGTTAGCACCACAACTATAAACTACAGCTGGGATTTTGATTTTGAGACACCTCCATTTAGCGAAGATGCGACAGGCCAAGTAGCAGCCACAGCTTATAGCGATACAGCAACTCACACAGTTGCCCTGGATGTTACCGACCAAGATGCCAATACCTGCCGCGGCACACAGGATATATCTCTCCAGAGCCCGCTTCCTGAATTCAAGGAAACGGCGCCAAGCAACTAAGCATAAAGTGATGCCTAGCATCAAACGTAAAAAAGGCGACATCGGAGAGGAGGTCGCCTTTTCGTATCTGGAAAAACATGGCTATAAGATTCTGGAAAGAAATTATTCTACAAAATTCGGAGAGATAGATATTATAGCGAAAAAGGGTAAAACAGTTGTATTTGTAGAGGTGAAAACACGGCGAGATGCGCTTGAAAGCGACTTGTATCCCGAGCGCAACGTGGACTGGAGAAAGCAAGGAAAGCTTATCCGTACCGCGGAATATTATTTAATAAAAAATAAATACCCAGACGAGACATCTTGGCAAATTGATGTCATAGGCGTAGAATTGGATACGGAAGCTCGCAAGGCGAATCTGAGGCACCTTAAAAACGCGATAGCAGTTGGCTAGAGCCCTTGCTTCCCATATTAGCGCAATTTGCAGGAGGTTTAGTGATGGGAAAGGTCCGAGAAGTCAGGGATAAGCTATATAAATATGTTGCGCCGAACTATGCGCCGCCGATGTTTGTGGAAAGAATGGGGTCTGGCGAATGGGTATACGGGATTATGGAGGGAAAGGACGGGAACGATTCCTGGCAGTCCATGCTCGATTTGCATACCAATTATTCGGCGTTGAGCTTGGGGCATCGCAATCCCGAAATAGAAGCGCTGTTGGAGAAGCGCCGCAGGGAAAAGAGAATTGTTTTGTATTCGCGCGGGGCCGGGATGTCGGAAGAACTTGCGGATCTTGGAGAAAAAGTCAGTCATCTTTCCGGCATGGAAATGATATTGCCCAAGAACGTGGGGATGGAAGGATTTGACCTCGCCCTAAAAGCGGCAAGACGTTGGGGTTATGAAGTCAAAGGCATAGGCGACAACAGAGCCGAAATTATCGTCTGCAAAGAAAATTTTCATGGGAGAAGCCTTGCCGCCACAATGGCTTCGAGCGACCCCCGGACGAGAGAAAACTTCGGGCCGTTTGGCTCGGAACGGGCTTTCAGGAAAATACCGTTTGGAGATTTGGAAGAGCTCAAGAAAGTCGTAAATAACCATACAGCAGCCTTTATTGTGGAGCCCATACAGGCGGAAGCAGGCGTAATAGTGCCTCCGGATGGATATATAAGAGAAGTAGGGAGAATTTGTAAAGAAAACAACGTACTTTTTATACTTGACGAGGTTCAGACAGGCCTTGGCCGCACAGGTAAGATGTTTGCATGGCAACACGAAGGTGAAGATGCGAGGCCGGATGGCATGATCCTTGGGAAGGCGCTTGGCGGCGGCATGAATAAAGAATCTCTATTCGTCGCTTCAAAGGAAGTGCTGGAGCTTTTGACAGAGGGCACGGAAGGCAGCACTTTTGGAGGAGATCCCGAGGGTTGCGCTGTCGCGGTAAAGACGCTTGATATTATCTCCGAACCAAGCTTCCTTAAAAGAGTGGAGGCTCTTGGCGAGGAGTTTCTGGAAAAACTTCGCGAAATTGAGTCCGATGCGATAAAGGCAGTGCGCGGCAGGGGGCTTCTTATAGCTATTGAGATAACGCAGGGGTACGATGTGCGGCATATTTGGGAAGAGCTTTTTAGGGAAGGAATTCTGGCCATAAAGAGAAAAAACGCGATAGGATTTTCGCCTGCGCTCAACATAAACGAACATAACCTTCTGGTATATGGAGTTAAAAAGATAAAGAAAGTGTTTGAAAAACTCCCTCCGCCTCCGGCATAATGCCGGAGTTTTAATTTCTGAAGCATTGACATAATCTCACTAGGTGCTATACTGGGATATGTAATAATTGGGCTCCGTGAGAACGGGGCATTTTTTCTAACATAAATATGGACTTAAAAGCATTTACGTCCGCAGTAGCGCAAATATCAGAGGAAAAGGGGATACCGGAAGATGTGATTCTGGAGACCATTGAGACGGCTATTGCTGCGGCATACAAAAAGGATTACGGCAAAAAAGGCCAAATAATACGGGCAAAACTCGATAAAGAAACCGGAGCGTTAAAGCTCTGGCAGGTTAAATTGGTCGTGGATGAGAATATGATAAAAAGCGAAGAAGAGGTTGTGGAGCAAGAGGCATCACAAGAAGAGCAGAGGTTTGTCCGCGAAGAGGAAGAGCAGCTGCTCGAAGAAGGAGAAAAAAAAGTGCGCTTCAACCCCGAAAAACATATAATGGCTGATGAGGCAAAAGAGATTAAAAAAAAGGCAAAGCCCGGCGATGAGCTTGTATTCAACCTTGAAACCAAAGATGATTTCGGAAGAATTGCCGCGCAAACCGCAAAGCAGGTAATTTTGCAGCGTATAAGAGAGGCAGAGCGCGACGCGATATTTAAAGAATTCAAAGACAAAGAAGATCAAATTGTTTCTGCGATAGTGCAGCGGGTAGAAGGAATGATCGTATTTTTTGACATAGGCAAGGCCACAGGGGTTATGCTCCTTAAGGATCAAGTGCAGGGCGAGCATTATAGGATGGGGGAGCGACTGCGTGTTTATGTGACGGAAGTCCAGATAGGGCCCAAGGGGCCGCAGATATACGTATCCCGCTCTCACCCCAAGATTCTGTCGCGTCTCTTTGAGCTCGAGGTCCCCGAAATCGCATCGGGAGCTGTGGTAATAAAATCAATTGCGAGGGAGCCGGGAGAACGAAGCAAAGTCGCGGTAACAGCAACTCAGGAAGGTATAGACCCGATAGGATCGATGGTTGGCCAGCGAGGTACGCGGGTGACGGCCGTTATCAATGAACTTGGAGGAGAAAAAATTGATATAATTGAATGGAATGAAAATATGGAAAAATTTGCGGCAAATTCGCTCTCGCCCGCAAAGGTCTTGGATGTAAGTGCGGAAAAAAATCGTATGCTTGTAACGGTCGCGGAAGACCAGTTATCTCTTGCGATTGGCAAGGAGGGGCAAAATGTGCGGCTTGCAGCAAAACTTACCGGATGGAAAATGGATATAAAGAGCAGAGAAGCGGAAAAGGTTAAGGAATCGGCAAAGTCAGAGGAAAAGCCGAAGAATAAAAAGGAAGAGAAAAAAGAAAAAAAACCTAAAAAACTTAAAGAAACTAAAAAATCTAAAAAAACTAAAGAGGAATAATGATAATTTTGTTTTCAATAGTCACATCTCTTATTGCTCTTGGCATAGCAGGTTTTTGGGCATTAAATTTTAAAAAAGCAGAACTCAAAAATGACAAAGTCCGGGAAATTTCCGGATTCATACGCACATCAGCGAAAGCATATCTTGCTCGTGAATACCGTGCTATATTCTTTGCCGCGGCGGGAATTTGTATCGTACTTTTGGTTTTGCTTGGGTGGAAGGTCGCTCTTGGATTCATAGTGGGCGCCGCGGCGTCGGCGCTTGCGGGATACATAGGCATGATTGTGTCGGTACACGCAAATGGCGCCACAGCCGAAGCGGCCGAGCACTCCGAGGCGTCGGCTTTTTCGGTGGCATTTAGGAGCGGTACGGTAACAGGGCTTATGGTAGCGGGCCTCGCGCTCCTTGTTATATCTGTCTTTTATTATTTTATAGGCGACTTAAGAGCTCTTATAGGGCTTGGATTTGGAGGAAGCTTGCTCTCGATATTTGCGCGAATTGGGGGGGGTATATTCACAAAAGCCGCGGACGTCGGCGCTGACCTTGTCGGGAAAGTTGAGGCAGGTATTCCGGAAGACGATCCAAGGAACCCCGCTGTTATTGCCGACAATGTGGGGGACAATGTCGGAGATTGCGCCGGTATGGCGGCAGATCTTTTCGAGACATATATTATTTCCGCGCCATCCGTAATGCTCCTTGGGTCTTTAATGTTTCCGGATTTTGAAGGAGCTATATTGCTTCCCCTTGCCATAGGCGCTTGTGGAATCATTGCGACGCTTTTGAGTATTTTTATTTTAAGGTTTGTGCCGTATACAGGGGTCATGAAAATGCTGTACGTGGCGGTTGGGTTATCCATTATTTTTTCAATAGTTTTACTCCTCCCAATCACCTCCATGATAGTGAGCGGATCTATGCAGTATTCTCTTCTTCAGATATACCTTGCGATTCTTGTAGGATTTCTATTGGTAGGAGGAATGTTCGCCATAACCGATTATTATACTTCGAAAAATTTTTCTCCCGTAAAGCGCATCGCACGCTCTTCTCTTGGGGGGCATGCGACTAATATAATCACGGGCCTGGCGGTCGGACTTGAAGCAACCGCGGCCCCTGTAATTCTTATAAGTATCGGTATAATCTTGAGCTTTTGGCTTGCGGGCATATATGGCGTGGCTTTGGCTGTGATGGGCATGCTGTCGCTTGCGGGAATAGTCGTTGCCGTTGATGCTTTCGGGCCTGTTGCCGATAACGCCGGAGGGATTGCTGAGATGTCCGGCATGTCCGAGAGCACGCGAGTTCGTACTGACGCGCTTGATTCCGCGGGGAACACAACGAAAGCAATCACAAAAGGCTACGCGATTGTTTCAGCCGGCCTTGCGGCACTTGTTTTGTTTGTTGCCTATAAAGAAGAGCTTGCGGGGATAGTGGGTAAAAGCGTCTGGTTTTCGCTTGACGACCCCCAGGTCATTATAGGATTGTTTCTTGGCGGAGTTATAAGCTATCTATTTGTGTCATTCCTTATGTCGTCTGTTGCACGAGCCGCAAACTCCGTGGTAGAAGAAGTTCGCAAGAAATTCAGAGAAATCCCGGGACT
>CAJXHR010000027.1 GCA_913054525.1 uncultured bacterium
CTTGGTCAATCACGGACCCCATAAGCTCCTCCTCATCTGGTGGTAATTTCTCTGATTTTGACATAATAATAGAAGTACTAAATCTATATTGTCCCCTGCGACCTTTTGCTAGTTTTATCTATCATGAAATTATAAGATATTTGAATATGCGCAACCCAGTGCCATTATAAAACGACATGTGCAGCAATTCAAGCATTAGTCCAGCTCTATTACCGTCTCCTCCTCCGCCGGTATAAATTCTAGTAGATGCTCCGGTATATCGCGCAGGAACTCTGACGGCGGATTTGATTGCGTTTTGCCAAATATCATTCTCCGCTGTGCAAAAAGCAGATACAAATGTTGTTTTGCGCGGGTGACTCCCACATAGCAGAGGCGGCGCTCTTCTTCAAGCTCGTCTTGGCTTGCGCCAAAGAGAGCCCGTGCGTGCGGCAAAAGCCCCTGCTCGCATCCTGCGATAAATACAACAGGGAACTCAAGCCCCTTAGCCGCATGAAGCGTCATAAGATTTACGAGATCTTTTTCGTATTCCATATTATCCGTCTCTTGGGCGAGGGCAGCTTCTTCTATGAGCATGCGCGCGGCAGTTTGGGGGTCTTCGCTGTCGTATCTTGCGCAAACAGACAAGAGCTCTCTCGCGTTGTCCCATCTCTCCTCCCCTTTCTCCGTGCCATCGCGTAATAATTCTTCGAATCCAGTATTTTTGATGATATATTCTAATAGCTCTGTGATTTCAAGTTTTTTACTTTTTTCGCTGAAATCTTCAATAAGCATATTTATCTTTTCGGGCTTGAATCTTGCCCCTGTTGTGACTTTAAAAAATTTTGCGGGCAGATCATGCACTCTGCTCCTCGCCATCTCGTCATTGGGATTCAAGCACAACCTTAGCCATGCCAGTATGTCTTTTATCTCTTTTCTCTGATAAAATTTTATTCCGCCTATTATTTTATAGGGAAATCCGCTTCGCAGGAAGGACTCTTCAATAGCTCTTGACTGGGCGTTTGTGCGATATAGTACTACAAAATCTTTTAGCGCGAGCCCTTTCTCGCGAATATGTCGCTCAATCTGATATAGTATAAAGTCCCCCTCCCCCATCTCGTCCTCCGCCTCTTTTATCACAACGGGGTCGCCCTTGCCTTTTTCTGTCCATAGTTTTTTTTCTTTTCGGTTTGTGTTTTGCGAGATTATGCTGTCTGCGGCATCAAGGATATTTTGCACCGATCTATAGTTTTGTCCCAGTGTTATGATTGTGGCGCCAGGCCAGTCCTGCTCAAAATTTAAAATATTCCTGTAGTCCGCTCCCCTGAATGAATATATGGACTGGTCCAGGTCGCCTATGCAATAAAGATTTTTGTGTATTTGCGCAAGAGAATTTGCTATTTTATACTGCGAAAGGTTTGTATCCTGAAACTCATCAATGAGCACATATTTAAATTGCGATTGGTATTTGCCGAGGATCCGGGGATTTTCTTCAAAGAGCTCTACGGTCTTCATTAAAAGATCGTCAAAATCCATGGCGTTTTGTTTTTTTAGCGTCTGCCGGTACTGGGAATATACCCTATGGACTTCTTTGCGGAACGGGTCATCCGCCTCTATTTCATAATCTTCCGGATAGACAAGGTCATCCTTTAGGGAAGATATGGTTGAGCGGATTTTTGAAGGGTTGAATTGCTTTTGGTCTATAGAAAGATCCCGCATGATGCTTTTTATGAGCTTTAAGGCATCTTCTTCGTCGTATATGGTGAAGTTCGGCGTATATCCGAGCGCGTGCGCTTCTTTGCGCAGCATGCGGGCACAAATACTGTGGAAAGTGCCTATGAGGGGCTGAAAGCTGCCGGACGAATCCCCTATAAGTTTAGATACCCTCATTTTCATTTCTTCTGCCGCTTTATTGGTGAAAGTAACCGCAAGAATGTTTTGCGGACGCACTCCCTTTGAAATAAGGTATGCTATGCGGTGTGTGAGGGCTTTGGTTTTGCCAGATCCGGGGCCCGCAATCACTAAAACAGGCCCTGATATTGTTTCCACGGCCTCTTTTTGCTTCGGATTTAGGTCTTCTAAGATGTTCATTATACTTTACTATAGTTCACATTGCCTTGCTTGACAAAAAGGCCCGCGAGGACTAGCATAGAATCATCAGCCAAAGCAGGCTGTTTTTGTTTTCCGCCCAAGGCGGACCCGCCTCTGGCGGGAGTATATTACTATTCGTAAAATCCGTACAATAAAATTTTCCGAGATTTGCGGTATATTACTCGGCATTTCTCTCAATCCTATAAGGAGAAAGTGGGTTTTTGGTTTTACCCCGCTTTTTTTAATGGCTACTGTTTTTCTTAGCCCAATTTTGATTGTGATTGGCAATAATAGCGCGGAAGGAGGAGGACGCCTCGAAGAGGTTGTTTCGGGCGCATTGGGGCCGGCTCAAGGAGGTCCGATAACTCAGTCCGCGTCAATTGTATTTTTGAGCGGTGTTAGAAATGCAAATACCGAGCAGTTGTATACGACAAATGCCTTTTATGGATATGGAGGAGGACCCACAGAGCCATCGCTTGCTTCAGCGATGGGGGGATCTCTCCTGAAACAATCCTCTCCCCTTACGATTGCCTCCGCCGAAAACGTCCGCACAAACATTGTAAAATATACCGTTAAACCCGGAGATGTGCCCTCTGTAATCGCGGCATCTTTCGGTATTACGGCAAACACACTTTTCTGGGCAAATAATTTGTCCGACGGCGAGCTTATACGGCCGGGAGATGAGCTTATTATTCTGCCGGTATCCGGAGTAAGGTACAAGGTGAAGCGCGGCGACACAATCTCGGGGATTGCCGCAGAATATAAAGGAAAAATGGACGAAATAATTGTGTTTAACCGGCTGGACGAGGCCGGCGGGATTATTGCCGGGGACTACATCGTCATACCGGATGGAGAGATGCCCGTAAGAAGATATAGTAGGGGATACGCTGCCCGGTACGCGCCTTATTCACAAAACCTGGACAATCTTTTTATACATCCTACAGCCGGAATCGGGTATAAATCGCGAGGCCTTCATCCTCACAACGCCGTGGACGTCGCAGCTTCATGCTGGACCCCGATATATGCCGCGGCTGCCGGCAGGGTGGCGATATCGGATGGATACGGATGGAACGGAGGATACGGTAAGTACGTGAAAATAGATCATGGAAATGGAGTCGGTACGCTATATTCTCACAATATACAAAACGAGGTTTCTGCCGGGCAGAGCGTTCTTCAGGGACAGCTTATTGCCTACATGGGCTCCACAGGCCGCTCTACCGGCTGCCACGTGCACTGGGAAGTGTTTGGAGCGCTGAATCCATTGAGATAACAACTGACAAAAATAAGTCAGTTATACTTGTATTAGAACTTTTTGCAAAGCAGCGAGGTTTATTATGATGAGAGAAGAAGATGTCTTCGGAAGTTGCGATGATTATCTGGCTTGGGCCGCGGAAGAGAGGGATGTCGATAAACAGATGTATTATTTGGAGAGAGCCCGCGCGCTAGACCCCGGTCGCATAGAAGATGTATTAAGAGTAGCTGTTGGTTCGCAGAATTTATCACCAAGAACACCCGGGAAAGCCTATATACAGGAGCTAAGGAGACTTGTAAGAAATAAAAAAAGAAGAGAGAAAAGAAAAAAGGAGCAAAAATAAATGGCCCGGCTACATGCCTGGCCATTTTTGTATTATCGTAATTCGATATTATTTAGTACACCTTCCACTCGCCATCAATATATTCAGCAACGTCATGTCCACCGACTGGCATGTCGCCATCAAAAAAAGTAACATAAATTTTTGTAGCTGACGCACTCCCTTGTTCGTATGTGCCTTTTTTCATATATGTATACTCGGTGCCCTCACCGATTTTGATATCCCAGAGATAAAGACCATCCCCATCTTCCATAACTCGGATATCCTCGTAATCTCCACCCTCAACTAACTGTTCAAATACTGAACGTACCCCCTCCATAGTGGGGATAGTTTCAGGCCCCTTCTCTTCGCGAGCTACTCCACCATCCTCTTTCTCCTCTTGGGGACTTTCGAATTTTGAATATTTTGCCATACTTTTATTTTTTACATTTTAGGCAGAGATCCGCTTCGGGATACGCCTCTAAGCGCTTTTGGGGTATCTTTGCCTCGCAGCCTGAACAATTGCCGTATGTGCCTCGCTTGATGCGGCCGAGGGCTTCGCTTATGGCCTTAAGGCGCAATTCATACGAATGCTCAACCGGCAGCCGCGTCAAGTATTCTGTCACTGCATCTGCCTCTTCTTCGAGATTGACATTAGGGTCTTCCCGGCTGTATTCGGGAAATTTGCTGTCCCAATCCCCTTTGAGGGTGGGGTCCTTTTTCGCAAAGGTATTAAGCGAGGCCTCCAGATCTGTCTTTGTTTTTTCTAACTCTTCTTTAAATTTTTTGAGATCACTTTTGGTCATGCGCCATTTTTGCCCAAATCTTCGATTTGGACGCAAAAATGAGCGTCCAGCATCGAATATGCTGGGTACCTTATTATCTTGTATTATAGCAATAAAAAAAAGAGCTGCCAACAGAGGTTAGCAGCGTGGGAAGATTAACTTCCCGAAGATGTGCGTACGCGATAGTAATAAGATGAGGCCTTGATTCGGGCAAAGGCCTGTCTGCGCCGGGACATAGCGCAGATAAGTAAGCAAAAGAACAAAGTTTGGCCTCTCAAAGACCCAGTGTACCTCTCTCCTTAGGTGATGTGGAGGCCTTGGGCCTTTGAGAGGAGCCGTGTGCTCCGGTTCCGCCATTTGGCGGATTGTGGAGCTAAGCTCTTGCCGGTCATCGGGGATTCCTTCTTTCAAGGGATGTTAGATGATCAGCGAGAGCTAAGGAACTATAGGATCAGTTGTAGATCCTATTTATAGAATAAGGCGAGACAGTGCCTTTGTCAAGTATATTATATGGGGATAAATTGGGGACAATTTAAGACATTATTTAAGACATTACAGACAAGCCTGCCTGCCGGTGAGGCAGGTTCATTTGTCTTAAATTCTTTTGGTAGAGATGCAGGGCCTCTTGATTTTGGGGCCTTGGATGGTGGAATACGAGGGCGGTATCGTCTGCTATGAACTTATAATTCATTTTTCGCATTTGCAGAGACCTTAAAAAGGCTTCAATACGCGCAGATATGGTTTTCGTGAGTATATACTCAAAAAAGTAAGCTATAGAATACAAAAAGCGCGGCTTATGCGACAGGGTGTTTAGATTTAGCTTATTTCCATCAGCGGAATATGGAAAGTAGGGCTTTGTCCACGGAGCATTTGTTGTTACAAGATTTTTGCTGATTTCGTCTTTATCCCAAACGGGGATAAAAGACGAGCAAATATGAGCGGAAAAAAGGTGTTCGGGCTGCAATAGGAGATTTTTGTCTGATATGTAGTGGTTCAAGCATATTCTGTCGCGGATAAGTTTTCCATGCCGCCTTTTTCCAAGAAGGTGCGTAAGCATGCTTACAAATACGCGCGTGGTCCATATATGCCCTCCCCTTGCGGCGATAAGCATATCAATGTCGCTGTTCTTGTTGGTCGTATATAGCGCGAGGGATCCGGTCACAGCCACCATGCGTACGTGAGGCAAAAACGATATTAGGCGCGCCATTCTTTTTGCGATGCGCCATTTTTTTATACCGGTCTTGCCTTCATTTATCCTTTTTGCGTAGCCGCGGCTATTTTTTTTTAGAAAATAAAAGCCCCTTTTGCGGGCTATATAGGCCGACAGTCCGGCTGGTCCGTCCCATTCTCCGTCAAGTATTTTTAGAAAATCACTAAACGCTATCGCATCTAACGATTCTGCGGGAATAAGGCGTTTGTAGAGTTCAATTTTTGTCAGGGGTACGCCGCCTACAGCATCGTAAAAAGCAATAGTATGGACTATGGATTTGGCTGTGGGGGTCATTTTAGATTATCTGCTGCCGCCCTTGCGGCATCTTTAGATGTGGCTATGACAAGATATGAATCGGCAATCAGCCAGTCTACAGACGTCGTGGGTATCGGAAGATTTATATAGTGGGTAACAAAAGTTTTGTGTTTTCCAAAAGAAAATGCGCTTATTTCTTCGCCCTGGGCATCAACGGTCCCTTGAGGAGCCGCAAGCATTAGCGGGCGTAAGTCATCTACAATCGTTTTTTCCCATTCCTCCATGACATTAGAGGCCGTGCTTATCGTAAGTGCGCTTTCCCCGGGGTCGGGCATCTCTATTATTATGCCGATTCTGGGTCCGTAGCAGGATTTGTCCGCAATCCCGGCACTTGTGCAGAGTTCTTCTGCTTTTGTATCCTGGGAATACAGGAAGAGGGTGAAATTTTTGTAGTCATTCAGTATTGGCGGCGCGTCAATTTGGAGCGCGCCAAAAATTTCTACTAGGGTAAGATAGCGTATCTCGCTTTCGGATGAGAGTTTTATGGGGATATGCGCCAATGACCCGGCGAGGAACCGTTTTTCCTGCAGAGCGTCTATTTTTGACTTAAGAGCGCCGTAGCTGATATTTGCAATTTTAATAGGTTTTATTTGAGTAGTCTCAATGAGCGCATCCGGCAACGGGGGCTCGGTTATTTCAAGGGTTTGGGGGGGCGCGGTAACGGGCTCCTGCAGAAGGATTTCTGTGACTACTCCATAGCCCAAGGCAATGAGCGCGAAGCCCAAAGCGCCGGTAATAAGTATGAATTTAGGAGCAGGAAGACCTGCCCGCCCGCTTGGCGGGGTCTTTAATCTTATGCGAGAAGCCGGCTTTGGGGGCTGTTCCTTGGAAGGTTTTACTGTTTTTTCAAGGGGACTGATGGGGGGCTTGGTCAATTCGGGCGGCTTGGGCGGTTCAGGTGGCAGGATTGCTTTCTTGGGGGCAATGCCCAAAATTTCTTCCGGAGTTATTGGGGGTTTGGCTTCCGGCTTAACGTCTTCCTTCGGGGGCAGGGGAGCGGGCATCTCTGCCGGCGGGGCAGATTTTTCGGGAGTTACCATCTCCACAGTTGGATCGGGGCGGGCAAGTGACGGCTCGCCTGTAGGCAAATTAGGCGGAGGTGCGCCTGTTCCTCCCAAAGGAATACTTTTCTTAGGGGGTATCTGCGAGATTTTTTCTTTCGCTGCCGGTGAGGGCTCTATCGGCAGAATATCCGGCTTCTTCATATCCTCAATCTTTATGCGCTGCGGGGGCTCGGGGCCCGGTTTTGTCTCGGGTTTTGCCGAGTCGGACTCAGCCGCATCCACGCGGCGTCGGGCATCTG
>CAJXHR010000028.1 GCA_913054525.1 uncultured bacterium
TGGTATGACTTCTCTCAATCCTTCTTCGTCAAGGTACAGATATTGATCCACGTTCTGCATTGCTACCCCATCTATGCAGAAAGGGGTCCACCGCTCGCCTAACGCCTCGCATGCGTATATTGCCTCTTGGGACGAGAGGTAGTTGTGCGCAAATAATCCATGGCCTACGCCATGTGCGCAGTTCATTTTTTGAGCGAAATCACCCTCTAAGCTTTCGCACATACCGCTGATTTTAGAAATGAACTTATATGGGTCCGGCTCATTGTGGCTGTATCTCTCTACCACCCCGTGTACGCATCCGTACCTGCACTCGCCGACTGCGCAGGAGGCAATCGCCCCTCCTATATCGAAATCATGCTTTTCGAGGTTCGCTTCTCCTATAAAATGCGTAATAATATGACAATCACTCACCAATCTTTGCTGTTTTAACTTTGACGCTTCGGACACCGCAGTTTTTGCCGAAGTTTGCATTGTGAGATTTGCAAAGTAAGGGCCGAGGCACGTCCATCGTTTGTAGCCGTCGGGTTCGCGCATGCAATTCTGTGGCAACTCAAGGGAGAGGCTCGCAGCAGGGAGCGGTAAAGCAGAAAAAAAATCTGCCCTGCTCAAGCCAAGCCCTACAGCCCCCAAAAGAATACCTAAGATGATGAGCCCTGAAACAAAAAATTCCTTCCTCATGTTTTTTGTGCTTTAATTCCCAAGCCGCACATGAGCGGCCTTGCTCGGTACCCCTTTGTTGTTGACCACAAATCCATATCTATATTAGAAGGTTTCTTTCTTTTTATACGTTCATATATACCATTTTTGCAAACGTTTATATCATCTTGTTGCGGTAATTCTTCACATAGTTCTTCGGTGTGTTCTATATCATGTCCGGTATAATACAGCAGCCCGTAGGCCATCCGTGCTATGCAGTATTCCATGAGCCGGGGATCTACTGGGATCTTGGGATCTACTGACTCAAACGGCTCACATATTTCGGGTATGATTTCCCTTAAATGATCTTCATCGAGGGATAGATATTGATCCGTGTTCTCCATCATTACACCGTCAATACATCTTTTTGTCGAACGGAGTTCATCTAAAGTTTCACAGGCATTTACAGCATCTAAGAGCGGTAAATAATTGTGTCCAGCTAAACCATGCCCAAGACCATGGACACACCACATGTACACACGACGATAAGATGTGTCAGTATCGGTGCTCACGCTGTCGCACATATTTTTTATTTGGGGAACTATAGTATATGGATCTGTTTGGTAGCGAAGATGCTGCTGCATGACAGCGTGGAAGCAGCCCTTATTGCATCCAGGCGTGCACGAAGAAAAAGCTTTTCCCATATCAAAATCATTCTTCTCCCAAGCTGCCTCTCCTATATAATGCGCTATTATATGACATCTGCTAACAACTCCCTCCTCCTTTAGTCTTGTAGCCTCGGCTATGGCGTTTCGGGCCGAAGTTTGCATCGTGAGATTTTCAAAATAAGGACCCAGGCAGTCCCATCTCTTATATCCATCGGGTTCACGCATGCAATGCGCCGGCAATTCAAGCGAGCGACCGGCGCCGAGGAGCGGCACGACAATGAAAAAATCTGCCCTGCTCAAGCCAAGCCCTACAGCCCCCAAAAGAATACCTAAGATGATGAGCCCTGAAACAAAAAATTCCTTCCTCATGTTTTTTGTGCTTTAATTCCCAAGCCGCACATGAGCGGCCTTGCTCGGTACCCCTTTGTTGTTGACCACAAAAAGCATGTAATCTCCCGATATCGCCTGTATGGGCGTCTTAGGGGCTTTGACCTTTAACCGTCCTGCGCTTTCTACGCTGAATGGTACCTGGACAAGGCGGACATCTGTAGATAGCGCATGGGTATTCATACCCGTCCGGATAATCACAACTTTTTCTATTTCCCTATCTTCCGCAAACGCCACGGTAAGGCCGAATGCAGTCCCATAGGAAACAGTGCGGGGCGCGTCTGTGATTACCGGCCTCTCTGCAAGAGAACCGTCCGGATTAAAAAGATACGGCGGATGATATATGCGGGCGGTATTCACGCCCAAGTCGGGGTCTCCCCGGGGAAAAACCTTATCCCCCTTGGGAACCGCATCCGTTCTGTTGCCGCCCATGATAAAAACCGTGGCATCGGGCATGAGCAGGGCATTTGAATGTTCCCCCCGGGGAACCGTTGTCGCAACAAGCTCCCTGATGCTGCCTGTTTCGGGGTCGAACATCTGGTAGGCAAAAGTTAGTTTCTCATATGTCTTGCGTCTGTCTCCTCGGCCACCCACAATAAGCACTTGCCCATTAGGAAGGGGTGTAGCGGTATTGCTAAACGCTGCCCTTAGAAGGTCGTCCTGGCGCTTCCATTTTGGTTTTTCGTCTGCATAATTTATCATTTCCACTATTTGTGATGCCGCCTCATCCTTACCTCCAAAAATAGCAACTTTATGATACTCCGTGCTGCCATTACTTGCTATTTTCAGAAGGTCTGCGGTTGAGCCAGACCCATGAGCAGTTTGTGCCCCGTCAAGGAATTCCCAGTAGTTTTCGGCTGGCACTTCGCGGTCTGGATCCGCAAGCGCCCCCAACACGTCGAGACAAAAAGTGGCACCGCTATTGGGACCATGACGGTGGATATCATCCCCCATTTTTGCAGTCTCGGATGGTACCGGGCTTGCTTCCGAGGGGTCGGCCGGATTCCCGTCAATCATACATACTTTCCAGTCGTTTTCCCCGGGGCCGGTTTGCACTACATGGGCTTGGGCATACTCCGGAAAAACCTTTCTCGCATTTTCCAAGGCAATGGTCGTATCAGTTTTTGGATCATAAACCTCTGGAACAGCTTGAATGATCCTTGTAGCTATGAACGCTGCATCGTTTGTATCCGGATTGGGCCCCACCTTTTCATTTTGATCATGACCGCCGACTATCAGAACCTTGCCATCCGGCAGCGTAATAGCAGTTGGGTACCAGCGTTCATATTTCATGTCTGAGGAATGAGAAGGATCCCTGCTTTCTTTATCGAGAACATTACATTGCCCAAACTGAGTTGCCTTGGGATTTTGTGAAAGTAAGTTTTTGCCAAAACGATCATTCTCCCATTCGGCCTTTGTGCATGAAAGATTTCTATCTAACCACCTTTCGTTTTCAGAATCAAAGATGTTTGTTTTTTTTATGCCATTTGCTTGAGCCATGTCATGCCCGCCCGCGATAAACATCCGACCATCAGCAAGCATTGCATGCCCCGAACAGTAGATATTGTAATTTAGGCCATGGGAAAAACCGGCATCTTCAAATGCAACCGCGTTCAATAGGTGGTCATTCTCTGTATGGAACGCGACATCATGCTTATCATCGTTCTTAAAGGCATCGGGATGGCTTAGATCAAAGAGCTGCGTGTTCTCACGCTTAAGATCCGAGAGGATTCGTGTCGGTATGCTTTGAGTCGGTCCTTGTTGCATCAGAAAACCTCCGTTAACAAGATTCTTAAAAGAGGCCCTTAATGTTTCATTAAAAGTTTTTTCTCCGTCATTCAACGATCTATCAATTAAGAAGGGAAATATATTGGCGTCTAGAATGAGGTCACCGATTAAAGTTTGCTCATTATCGACGCCGTGATCCTCTACCCGAACGATATCAGTACCTCGCATTTCCGTATGTCGCGCGAAAAACAACAGCTCCGGGCTCTCCGCCTCCAGTTTCCACACAAGGCCCGCGTGAAGAGGGGGGATGTGAAAGGCGATAAGAGGATCGAGCTTCCCAACCTCTGCCAAATGCGTCGATTTTTTTTCAAGGGCAGATAGTACGCTTAGTGCCGCTATAGCGAGAACTGCAAAAGCCGTTACAGCTAAGAAGATGGTTTTTGCTTGCATGTTTTAGGGCTTACTTCATTTTTAATACCATAAAGAACGCGATGCTGTAAAACAAAATCCCGACTACCAAAGCCGCGTTGAAGCCGTACATAAGAGACAGGAGAAAGGCTAAGACCCCGCCCAATACCGAAGCGATGCCGTCAATCCCCACCATCCAGGGTATTAGCTTTTCCCCAGTCCTTTTTGCTATGCGAAGTCCGAGCGGGAACACCATGCCCATCAAAACACTCGGCAGGGATAAGACGGTAATAACAAATAAAACCTTCAAAGCAATATCAAGAAAAATGAGTTTGGCGAGTAGAATGTTCGTGGATAAAACAAGCAGTGCTACCACCACCATAAGGGCAAAAATTATCTTCGCGAGCGTTCGGGGAATATCTCTTTGCTCAAACCTTCCCGTCAGCAAACTGCCCAGTCCCCCGAAAAACAAGACCGAAGCAAGAGTGAGCGACAGGGACAACACAGGATGGCCCAGGAACAACGTAAATTTATGTATGAATGACAGCTCGAGCGTAATAAACCCCACTCCGATCGCCGAGAAGAAACCCAGAAGGTATGGGGTATTGGAAGAGCGCAGACCCTTTAATTTCAAGAAAGGAAGTGCCGCCGTTAGCATATACGCAAGGAGCACGGCTAGAAGAAGCAGCAATATATTCCTCAAGTAAGGGGGAAAGCTTACTGCCCAGTTTTCCTGCCCGTAGATCTCGTGCACAAGAAAAAAGTAGGGGTGGTCGTCCCGCATCGCGCGGCTGTTCTTGGTGCGCTCGATGTCCTCCGCGTTGAGAGTCAGAAATTCTGCGCCAAGCTCGAGCGACTTGGCCTTTGTTATGACACTGTTTCCTTCGGCTATTGAAAAATCGCTGTTTTTTATCAAAATCAACCCGCGGGGTTTGCCGCCCATAATAGAATCCTCAAATACCACAATTCGCTTTGCGGGGTCAATTCCCCTCTCCAGCAAAGTTATTATGGCGGTCTCTGTAATCGCGGGCATCGAATGCGCCCCCACGCCTATTGCCAAAACCCCGTCTTCCTCCAGGTGCGCAAAGTAAGAATCAAAAGCCTCTTTCGTATACAGATAATTTTCGCTAAATAGATGCGCGCCGTAGCCAAGCCTCCCAAGCGTCAGCCCGAGAAGATAAATCAAATCGTATTTTTTCTTAGACCCACTCACAAAGGACCTCCCCTCTTCGACAAAAACCTCGACGGAATCATGATAGTACACATTGTCGCGCCGCTCCAGAAGCTCGGTACTCTCCACGATGAGCGGATTAATTTCGACAGCAGTTATACCGGGTATTCCCGCTTCAACTGCCGCTATGACGCCCCGTCCTCCGGCAGAGCCAATCATGAGGCCAGAGGAAATGTTTTCTGTCGGGAACGGGAAATAGATACGGGCATCTGTGTCATGCTGACTGTCGTCCATTGCGCCGTAGTTAAATACAAAAGCCCGGGAGTGGCAGTTTCGCACAACCTCATAGTGCGACACGCCCGTACGGTAAACATCTAGTCGGGAAAGAGAATCTGACTTTGTAGCGATGGGCCGCTCGCTTACGACGGGGCAGGCAACGTGCAGACGATTATCAAGGCCTATAAAATAAAAGGCGATAACTGCGGTAATGAGGACGGACATTGCGAGAAACAAATTTTTTTTGAGCCCTGCGTGTAGCGCAAACAGAATCACGGGGAGAGAACAGAGGACGATAATAAGAATGATACGTACGGGCATGAGAAAAAGTTCGAGCAACCCGACCGCACCCGCGACTCCCAGAGCCGCTCCAAGCAAGCTTAGAAAGTAGAATTTGGAAATTCTGGAAGAATGATACCGGAAAAGCAACGAGGCTATTACTCCCCCGAGAAAATACGTGGCAAACCCGGCTGCAAAGAATAAAAAGAGGGAGAAAGTACTTTGGGAATTCAACAACAAAAAAGGGATGGGTATGGAGGCCCAATAGAACAGGGAGGCAGCAAGAAGAGGAAAGCTCGCATGGGCCGGGGAGGGAAAGTTGTTGAGCAGGAAAAACACGAAAATCGCTCCAAGGCCGAGGCCGAGTATCACGAGGGATACGACTAAAAATTCAAACCCGAACCCGAAAGCAACACTCAGCGTTCTGCTATACAAAATTTGCAGCATCAACAAAGATGTTGCAATAATCAAAAAGCCCGCATACAAAAATAGAGGCCGAAGTTGAGCGAGCGCCATAAGAATTATTCGACAAAACTCTCGTCAATAAAATCGCGGATATCTACGGTCTTGTCAATTTCGCCGTATTTGTAGAGCAGCCCTTGCATCTCCTCGAGAAGGTCAACTCTTATGCGGGGGGGGAGGTCGTATGAGGGTATCTCCATTCCCTGAAATTCACCCTCCATCATCAACCCCTTGTCCCAAGACCTGTCTTTTTGCTCCTCGGGCAGACCCTTCTCGTAAGCGATTCTTTTCACATAGGCATCCACAACCCTTTTCACCTCCTCTCTGTGATTTTGGATGTAATCTTTGTGAAAAACAAGCAGTGCGTGCGAAAGCGCAGGGTCCATCCAGTTCATGGGCTGATACACATACGCCGTCCCGTCAAGTACCAGATGCCGCACCGTGGTCAGATGATACAGGCCCCCGTCTATTGTTTTTTCCTTAAGCCATTTCTCGGTGTCATCCTCATCTACCTGGTCTATAACAGTGAGATCCTCGCCGGGAACCAGGTTAACTTCCTCCAAAAACTCGCGCAGGAATATCGCATCCCCCGGCCCCGCTCTTCGCGATATCAGCGTTGTGCCCCTCAAATCATCCGGAGAGTTGATTTCCACATCGCGCCTCATAATGATTGCCTTCCCCGGAACCGCGTCATACCCGAGCATTGCGACCACAACAATAGGGAGCCCTTCGTGTATCGAGGCGATAAAAGAACTCTCGCCGATTGTTCCTCCGTCCAGCTCCCCTTCGACAATTAAATCTACGATTTCAGTACCCCTCATTTTCCCAAAAGGATTGCCGAATTCAATGTCATCCTTCCACATCTTGTTTGTTTCCTCGTGCGTTTGGGGAATTTTGAAAAGTTCCTCTTCCTTCAAAAATCGTGTATAGAGCTCTACAGATATGCCCCCCTCGTCAAAGTAGTCGTATATAAGCGCCCGATACATCATGTTGACCCGTCCCCCGTGAAAGTACCCTATGCGCACCGGCCTGTCTTTATTTATAATTTCAAGCTTCCCGCCATCCGGATAAAACTCTCTCCCGATA
>CAJXHR010000029.1 GCA_913054525.1 uncultured bacterium
AAGCTCTCCGGTATCGAGTAAAAGTCCGTGCCCGCCGAATTTTTTCTCGCGGCCCGCGCGAGATGCTTCGCGATGTTTTTCAAATTCTCTGTCAAAATCTTCACGCGTAAGCCCGCTCGATTTTTCTCCACCAAGTTCTTTTATTATCTCATACGGAAGCCCGAAACTTTCATAAAGGCGAAAGGCGGATTGCGCGTCAATCTCACCCGTGCGCTCAAGCTCTTTTAATCCCCGCGCGACACTTTTTTGGAATTTATCCTTTTCTTTCGCAAATTCATCTCTGACTGTTTCCGGATTTATTTCATTGTAAAATCCACTGTATTCTTTTCCGACAATATCGAAAAGCGTTTGAGAATCATAGCTATCTCCCAGAATATGCTCGTAGACGAGCATTCGCCGCATAAGCCGGCGCAGAATATAGCCCGCTTCTTTGTTGGAAGGAATCACCCCGTCCGAAACCAGGAAGGCGACTCCTCTCGCATGGTCGGAAACTATGCGCTTTACTCGGGTATCCATACCCGCGGGAAGAATTCCTGTAATAGATGAAAATAAATCCGTTTCAAAGATATTTTTCTTGCCCTGCGCGACCATCGTAAGACGCTCAAGTCCCATGCCGGTATCTACTCCGGGGGTCTTTAGAGGTTCGAGGATTCCGTCTGATTTATCACCCTTCGGGTGATCACCCGCAGGGTGACAGTAGTATTCATTAAATACAATATTCCAAATCTCCATATCGTTTATATAAATCTCTGTGGTGGGGCCGCATGGGCCCTCGCTGCCTGTGGGTCCCCAAAAATTATCCTCACGACCTGCTTCACGAATGTCCGAAACCCCCAGTGACTTCCAAATTTTCTCCGACTCTTCGTCTCTTGGCGTTTTTGCGTCGCCCCCAAAAATAGTTACATATTGTATATCAAGGCCGATTGATTCAATAAATTCTTTTCCATACAAAATTGCTTCTTTTTTGAAATACCCGCCGAAACTGAAATTTCCCATCATCTCAAAAAAGGTCAGATGAGACTCATCCCCCACCTCGTCAATATCCGAAGTGCGGAAGGATTTCTGGATTGATACCGTGTTCAAGCTCCCAAAATCCCTCTTCGGATCTGCTTTGCCCACAAAATACGGCTTAAACTGCTGCATCCCCGCGGTCGTCAAAAGCACCGAGGAGTCGTCGGGCAAAAGTGAGCTGGAAGACACAACAGTATGCCCTCTCTCCTCAAAATATTTTAAAAAAATCTCGCGCAGCTCGCTTGCGGTCACAACAATTAATTTATTATTCCTCCTCCTATTAATTCGTCTTTCTTATAAAACACTATCGACTGCCCGGACGTTACGGCTCTTTGGGGCTTTTTGAACTCAACGGATAAATTACCACTCACATCTTCGTTCCGTATTATAGCATCTTGATCGGGTTGGCGGTAGCGGATTTTTGCTTTGCAATGAAATGGAAGTTTTGGCTCCCCGCGCATCCAATTCATCCCAGATGCCACGAGACTGTCTTGGAATAACTCGTCGTCATACTCACGCGCGACAACAAGATTATTTTCCTCGTAATCCTTTCGAGCGACAAAATAAGGCGGTCCTCCGCCAATGTTAATCCCTCTCCTTTGTCCCAATGTATAAAAATGAAGTCCGGCGTGCTCTCCTACTTTTTCGCCTTTAGCGTTTACAATTGCACCCGGCTTATCTTCTATATACTCATGTAAAAAATTGCCGACATTTACCTTGCCGATAAAACAGATTCCTTGAGAGTCCTTGCGCTCGGCATTTGGCAAACCAAATTTCCGCGCAAGTTTTCGCACTTCGCTTTTTTTATAATCGCCAATCGGAAACAGAACATTTTTTAGTTTTTCCCGGTCAACCGCCCAAAGAAAATAGCTTTGATCCTTGTCGGGGTCCTTGCCTTTGAGCAGCCTAAGCCCGGACAGTCTCGCATAATGACCCGTTGCAATACAATCCGCTCCAAATTCTTCTATTGCCCAATCATAAAACACCCCGAATTTTATTTCGCGGTTACACATTACATCAGGGTTTGGAGTACGGCCCGCAGCATACCCGGAAGTAAAATAATCCACTACCTTCTGCTTATATTCTCTTACAAGATCAACACTATAAAACGGTATCCCGATTTTTGCCGCGGCCATTCGCGCGTATCGCTCATCTTCTTCAGCGGTACACACTCCCGTCTTTACCTCATCTTCCGACCAGCATTTCATAAATACTCCAGTCACATCAAAACCGACCTTCTTCAATAGGGCCGCGGAAACGCTCGAATCCACACCTCCGCTCATTGCGCATATTACCCTTTTCTTTGCCATAACATATATTATGACACATCAATCATTCTTTGTAAATAACCGCAGCTCCCGAAGCCACAGGAGGAGGGCTTCTCTGAATGAGAATAAAGACAGAAAATATTTGAGATCAATTAGTTTCTTTACGCACCAGCCGAAAAATCCCGAAAACGTAAGACCGAACAGGTATGCAACCGCGTATTTGCCCCCGCAAGAGATGACATACCCAGGAGTCCGGGCCTTGTATTCGGCAAGCGGCTGGCCGGTTGAGATGCGCATAATATTCTCCGAAACTGCGTCTGCCTGCTGCTCCGCAATGAAAGCGGTTGCGGGCGTGCGCGAACCCGTTGCTTCATCAATAAACGCCGCGTTGTCGCCTATCGCAAAGACCTTGCGCAATCCCTTCGCCTGCAAAAATTTATCAACAACAATGAATCCTTCATCATTGAGCTCAAGCCCTTTCATTTTTCCACCTTTAGCGGAAAGAAGCGCCGGGCCCTTTATCCCCCCGCTCCAGAGCACGATGTCCGCATCGCATTTTTCCCCGTCTTCAAACAAAACACATTCCGACATTACTTCCTGAACCCTCGTGTTGGTCAAAATTTCAACGCCGAGTTTCTCGAGCCGCTTGATAGATTTGTCGCGCTGGAGCTTGGGGCTGGACGAGAGTATTGTGTCTCGCGCCTCGAGCAGAGAAATATGCACATCTGCGTAGTTGAGTTTGTGGTCGCGGGCAAGGCACCTTGTATATGTAGCGATTTCGGCAATCGTCTCGACCCCTGTCGCCCCGCCGCCTACAATCACAATTTTTATCGGGTTGCCTTTTACGGCATTAGAAAAAACTTTTTCTATACGTCTTCGTATACTAAAGGCGTCCTCGAGTGTTTTTAAGGTATAACAGCATTTTTCGGCGCCTTTAATATCAAAATATACAGTCTCTGATCCTAGCGCAAATACAAGGTACTCATATCGCACAGAGTCGCCATTCTCCAATTTCACTTCGTTATTCCAAAAATCTACTCCGCTTACCGAATCCTGAACAAAAGTTATGTTTTTATTTGAAATTATTTGATTTATAGGAAGACATACGTATTCCGCGAGCGTTTCCTCGAATTTTTGTCTCCCTTCGGGAGATCCCCCGTAGGGGGACATACTCGCCATACCCCTCCATCTATACGCACTTGCCGCCTCGTAGAGCGCTGCCGTGTATGTATGATAGCTATTTTTATCAATCAAAATAACGCTCCAATCCTCCTTGCTTTCCGAGGCCTTATCGGAGGAGGAAGCGAGCGTTTTTAATTTCTCTTCAAGTTTTAGGGCGGCCTTAAGGCCGCCGAATCCTGCGCCCAAAACAACTATATTCTTCATGACTCATTTACGATTTTATAAAATACCCCCCGCTCCGCGTCTCCTACCTGCCGGACTTTACCCTCGCTCTCAAGCTCGTCCAGATACTGCTCGACGTCGCTAGTTGAAGCGCCTACAAGCTGCGCTGCCTTTTGCGGATTTAGCCGTTCACGGCGATGGAGCTCTGCCGTAAGGCGGTATTTCCAGTCATTCCACGCATTGCTTGACGCGGGAGTTGCTTTGGGATCTTCCTTAAAAAGAAAATCCCCGGCCATGCCCACAAGACTTCTCCCCCGCTCCCGCTCAAATCCTTTCCAGATAAGCTCATAATACATGAGAAATATAAGAGTGCTTGCCAATAATATTAAAAGTAAAAACGCCATATTTTTGTATCTAAATTATATACTTATCATTTATATAATACTGCCCTTGCCGGTGCTCCGTCAAGGTCAGTCAATTTAAGGGGAAGGCCAATAAATTGGTATTCTCCCTGCTCCACACCCGATAAATCAAGGCCTTCAAAGATTACGATATTTCCCGAAAGTAGCGAGGTATGGGGACGGACATCCTCGCCTCCCCGTTTTTTCACGGAAAGCCAATCAATGCCGAAAAGTATAATGCCCCTCTCTGCCAGATACTCCGCGGCGTCGCCATCAAGACAAATAGAATCCTCGCGAAATTCGGAAAATCCTCGGAGAGAATTTTGTGTTTTTACCAAGATTCTCTCGCCTTGCCGAATATTCTCCTTTTCCAAATCAGCGACAGTTATCTTCTCCGCCGCCGCTGTCATATCGAGCACACGACACGGGCCGATACACGCCTCAAGATTTATTTTATCCACCCCGGGGGCGTCATTATCAACATGTCTCGACGCGTCAACGTGCGTCCCCGTATGCGACCCAAAAGTAATCTTAGAAAGATTCGTCGGATACTCCGGCACACTCCTATACGCCTCAATGCTCATCTCTGGATTGCCCGGATATATTAAAGTTCCACTATCTAGCGGAAGCGAAATATCGTATATTTTCATGCGCTGTGGCCACCGAAGCGATTGCGCATCGCCTGGAGCAATTTGCCCGTATAGCTGGGATTATCTTGGGACGCGACACGGAAAGCAAATGCGTCTTCGATGACCTTTGCCGGCACGCCAAGATCCCTTGCGGCTTCCACAGTCCACTCGCCTTCCCCGCTCGCTCCCACACTGCCTGAAATCCCTTCCATCTCTTGCCCAAATTCTTCAAATCCCTCTTTAAGCCATTCTACAAGGCGCGATTCCACAACGCTTCTGTGGCTATAAAGACCAGCTATTTTTTCAAGATTAAGGCCAAATCCGGACTTTTCCATCATGGCAAACCCTTCCGCAATCGCCTGCATCATGCCGTATTCAATGCCGTTATGCACCATTTTTACAAAGTGCCCCGCTCCATGCGTGCCCATATATCCATACGCGCCGGGAGCGGCTAAATCGCGAAAAAGCGGCTCGAGCGCCTCAAAGTCCTCTTTGTCTACGCCCACCATGACGCACGCGCCTTCTCTCGCGCCTGCCGGCCCGCCGGACACTCCCACATCCACAAAATTAATCCCCGTTGACTCAAATCCCCCCGCGCGCCTCATTGATTCTTTATAGGGAGAATTTCCCCCGTCAATAACAGTATCCCCGTCCACAAGAAACGGCACCAGCTCGCTTAAAACATCGTCCACTGTTTGGTGAGGCACCATAATCCAAATATTCTTGGGCGTGTCCAGTTTTCCAACAAGCTCACTCAACGTTACTGCGATCTTCGCGCCGGATTTCTCCGCCGCGCGTCTTGCATCCTCATCAATGTCAAACGCAAAAACCTCGTGACCTTTCTTCACAAGCCGCTCTACCATATTATGTCCCATTTTTCCAAGGCCTATGTAACCCAGCTTCATAATTCCTCTCCTTTTTTATAGATTTTAAGAGGTTCCTTGTCCTTCTCCCAGCCCTTCAGTATCGGCATTATAAACCGCCAGGCGGCCTCGACTTCTTCCGTGCTTGCAAAAAGCATTTGCTCTCCCTCGATGCAGTCAAAAAGCACTTTTTTATACGCCTCTGCTTGTGTCTCGGGCAGATTCCCTCCCCTGTATTCAAACGAAAGATTTTTGGGCTCAATATCGTTTGACAGGCCCGGCTTCTTTGCCCAGAATCGCAAAACAATACCCTCTTTCGGCTTCACTCTAAAAGAAATCATGTTCTGGTGTTTATGGCCGGCATGAGGAAGAGGACAAAAACAGGGCGCCGCTTCTTTGAAGTATACATTGAGCTCCACTATATTTTCCTTCATGCCCTTGCCCGATTCTATCAAAAAAGGGGTTCCACTCCAGCGCGCGTTATCCACAAACGCCCGAAGCTTGAAATACGTCTCTGTGCGCGAGCCCTTCCGTACTCCGGAAAGTTTTCCGTACCCTTCGTATTGACCCCTTGTAGTATATTTTCCCACTTCGCTTTCCCCGATTGGCCGCAGCGCCTCAAGGATCTTCGCTCTCTCGCGCCGAATTGCGGACGCCGCAAATCTCTGCGGATGGCCCATAGCGACAATCGCAAGCATCTGGAGCATATGATTTTGCCCCACATCACGAAGAGCCCCTATCTCGTCGTAAAACGCCCCTCTCTCACCGACGCCCTCTTTCTCAAGAAGCTTAAGCTCCACTCTGTCTATATATTGATTATTCCAAAGCGGCTCAAAAATTCTGTTGGAAAAACGGAAAGTCAGGATATTCTGCATTGTTTCGCGGGCAAGATAATGGTCTATGCGGAAAATCTGCTCCTCCCGGAAAAGTTTAGAAAGAAGCTCGTCGAGCTCCTTGGCCGCGTACATATCTTCTCCAAAAGGCTTCTCTACAAGCACGCGAGTCCATCCCTCTCCGTCGCTGCACGGTATCGTGAGGCCGGAATTTGCCAGATTCTCAAAAATTGTCTTGTAGTATTTAGGGGCTACCGCAAGATAAAAAAGTTTATTTGAGCATGTTTTAAATTCCTTATCCGTCTTAACAAGGATATCGCCGAGCTTCCTATAGGCCTCTAAATCCTCGAAAAGCCCCGGCTGATACATTGCCTTTTTGACGAGCTCCTTGTCTCCATCCTTCGCCGCCTTGAGAATAAATCTTTGGAATTCGCTGGCGGAAAGCTGTGATTTTGAAAATCCTACTATTTTAAATTTTTTCGGGAGCATACCCTCCCCGGACAAAGAAAAAAGCGCAGAAAAAAGCTTGCGCTTTGCAAGGTCTCCTGTCGCACCAAATATGACAAGAGTTGTAGGGATTTGGAGCTTACTCACTTATGCTTTCGTATTTAATTTCAATACTGTCAGCATCATTTAAAGTAAGATTTTCGTAATCCAAGCTCTCTTCACCATTTACGATTATAG
>CAJXHR010000030.1 GCA_913054525.1 uncultured bacterium
AGCCGCCATAAGCATCAAAAAATCCACCGGCATAAGAGCTGCGTTGAACAAAAAATCAGCTTTTCGCATATCCTGGCATTGTAGTCGTTTACGAAGAAAAATAAAAGAGCTAACCAATAGCTCCATATTACTCCTTTTCGTCTTTTGATAATGTGCTACTATGTAACCTATGATCATTAAACCAATCAAAACCAGACAATTTATGCCGCCGAAGGATGACCTCTTCGCTCTTCTTGGGGGCGCTCTTGAAGAAGTCCGGGAAAAATCTATTATAGTTATCACTTCAAAGATTGTATCAATTGGGCAGGGAAGGTGTATAAAAATAGAGGACGTCCCGGACAAAGACAGTCTCATACAAAAGGAGGCGGAGCTTTACCTTCCCCGAGATAAGGTGCCCGGGGGATACGTGATGCTGACAATGAAACACGGCGTTATGATTCCCACAGCCGGAATAGATGAAAGCAATGCCAAAGGATATTACATTCTTTGGCCGGAAAAACCGTTTGAGACCGCTAAAAAAATCTATAATTTTATTAAAAAAGAATTTAAAGTCAAAAAACTAGGCGTGATAATATCAGACAGCCATACTGTCCCATTGCGCTGGGGTACTATGGGCATTGCCTTTTCCTATTGGGGCTTCTGGCCACTCAAGGATTACAGAGGCACAAAAGACATCTTCGGACGTAAAATGAAAATTTCCCAGCTCAATATAGCTGATTCCCTTGCGACAGCCGGGGTGCTTGCTATGGGCGAAGGAAAGGAGCAGACGCCACTTGCAATAATCGAGGATATCCCATTTGTAAAATTCGGTCTCCCTACGGGAGATCACCCGCAGGGTGACAATTTTGACTTCCTTAAAAAGAACCCTCTCACAATAGATCGCAAGGAAGACATCTACGGACCGCTTCTAAACGCGATAAAATGGAAGAAAGGAGGCAAATAAAGGGACTAAAAAACTCCGCGGACGCGGAGTTTTTTAGTCCCAATAAGTCTATAAGCCGAATTCTGTATCTCACCCCGACAAAAGCCAGGGGCGGACCGAGGTCATCTATCTGGACATAATGTTACCATTATGCCTCAAGCGTCGCTTCCGCTCAAGGCGGACTCGGACTTGCACCGGGTGGGGTTTACCACTCTCATATGTTGCCATATAAGAGATGCGAGTTATCCCGCAACTTTTCACCTTTTATCCCGCATCCGCCAACTGGCGGAGCGGGACTAGTATTGTCTCTGTGGCACTTTCCCTATGCTACAAATATTATGAGCTCGAGTGAACGAACATGAATTTATTTGCAACACGATGGGCGTTACCCATCACCCATGACCGATGCGAAGCATCAGCCGGTGTTCGGACTTTCCTCCCGCCACAATGCTTTAGCTTTGGGCGGGCAACCTCGCGACTTACCGGGACACTGGTATATTATCACAAAATAACTATTTAGTCAAATCCCGCAAGGCTACGCCGCTGGACAGGTCATAAATTGAACAATCCTCCTTCATGCGAATGCTTATCAAGCTCTTGATTTACAAGCGCGTCGGCTTCTTTATTTTGCTCACGGCGAACGTGCTCAAACTCTAATTCACCAAAATTTATGCGCAAATTATGTATTTTTATAAAGAGAGGGATAATCGTCTTGCCTTCTATTTTCCACCTGCCCGAAATCTGCTGCACGGCTAAGTCTGAATCCATCTTAAAAATAACTTTCAAATCTTTGCACTTCTTAGTGCCCAGAAGCGCTTTGAGTTTGCCCAAAGCAAAAATTACGGCTTCGTATTCCGCCTCGTTGTTCGTCTTCTTGCCAAGATATTTAGAATATCCTTTATTTATGGGCGCGCCCATTGCAACACCCAAGGCAGAGGGCCCAGGGTTTCCCCGAGAACCGCCGTCAGTGTAGATTATGATTTGCTCTTTCATATTCTTTATTTATTATTTATTAACGCGAAAATCCACTACCCGCAACATCAGCTCCCTGTTTCCGTTCCACTCATCAATTGCAAAATTGAACAAAATATCGATACTGCCCCCTGCAGATAACTCCTCCGCCCTCTCTCCCATGAAAAATCCCATTGCCTTTCGCTTTGCGCCTTGAATATCCAACAAAAGGCGAAGGTGTTTTTTGCCATTGCCCTTGCCGTTATCCTTGCCCACTCTATCGATATTAACAATCTTTGCATCGCTTAGCAAAAACACCGGTTCTTTGTTTGCTTCTCCGAACGGCTCAAAGCGCTCGAGTTCTTCATATGTCTGCCAAGAAATATCTTCAGATTTTGTTTCCGCGCAATATTCTATTTTTTTTACAAAGTCCTCTTCCTTAAGATTTACTTTTGCGAATTCTTCTATACGCTCTTTCATTTCTTCCAATTTCTCTTGTGCAACAGTGAATCCCCCGGCCTGGGGATGTCCGCCAAAATTAACCAATATATCCTGTACGGATTCAAACGCATGAACCACATGGAATCCCGGGATTGTACGCACGCTCCCTGCCGCATTCCCGTCTTCTTTTAGCTGATAAACAAAAGCGGGCCGACGATACTTTTCCGCAAGGCGCCCAGAAACTATACCCAAGACCCCAATGGACCACGCCGCGTCTCCCTCAAAAATCACATAGGATTCACCGGGCCCATTGCCTATGCGTTTTTCAACCTGCCTTACTATGTCTTCTACAAGCTTCTGGCGCTCGCGATTGCTATCGTCTACTTTCCGGGCAAGGCGCAGGGCCTCCTCGTACGATCCTGCGTTTAAGAGCGCAAAAGCTGTATTTGCATGATCCATGCGCCCTGCCGCGTTTATACGAGGGCCAAGCATAAACCCAAGAGTCCAGGGATTGAGATTTGTGGTCAATGAATCCTTGTTAAAAGTCGGCTTTACTCCCGAAATCTCCATAAGCGCTTTGAGCCCCAGATTCTCCGTCTGTGCCAATACAAGAAGCCCATATTTTACCAGCGTCCTATTCTCCCCGAGAAGCGGCATCACGTCTGTGATTGTTGCAAGCGCCACCGAGTCCAAAAACCACTTCTCCTGCCCCTCCTCGATGCCTACTTTTTTATAGAGAGCACAAGCGATCTTAAACGCCACTGCCGCGCCGCAAAGATCTTTGAACGGATATTTGTCGTCCTCTTGGTGCGGATTTACAAACGCGTATGCTGCTGGTGCATGGTCTATCACCCGATGATGATCGGTTACAATAACATCCATTTTATTTTTATTCGCAAGTTCAATGGGCTCAAAGCTTGTTGTGCCGCAATCAATCGTAATGATAAGATTATATTTTTCTTTGCTAAACTGCTTTACCGCAGCGACATTTAGGCCGTATCCTTCTTTTTCTCTGTCGGGAAGATATACGCCAAGATTCTTCTTATCAAAACCGATGGCTTGTAAGGCATTGTACATAATAGTCGCGCCGTTTACCCCGTCCGAATCGTAATCGCCATATACCATTACTTTTTCTCCTTTCTCAAGCGCGGAAAATATCCTCCCCACTGCTTTTTCCGCGTCTTTCAATAAAAGCGGATCGTGAAGATCCGCCAAGTAGTCGGGGTTGAAAAATTCATCAATATTTTTTTGCGTTTTAAGCCCCCTCTGCCAAAGCAAATTCAGAGTCGCACCAGAAAATTCGGGGAATTTTTCCCCGAATTTTTTCGGCGCCTGTTCTTTTATTTGCCATCCTTTTTTCATTTCAATGCCTCTATCCCAGGCAAAGTACCATCCGCCAAAAAATCCAGCATCGCGCCGCCTCCGGTGGATACAAAGCTTACCTTCTCCATAACCCCGAGTTCATCAAGCAGGGGATATGTATCGCCTCCCCCAACAACAGTAAATGTGCCGGCACTCACCGCGGCGAGCTCGCGCGCAATACGGTACGTACCCTCCCGGAACGCTTCGTTCTCAATATAGCCCATCGGCCCATTCCAGATAATTGTCTTTGAATTGTGTATCACATTCGAAAAAAGAGTCTGGGTACCGGGGCCAATATCAAGAATGATCTCGTTTTCTCCTACATTGCCGGCACCCCTTGTGACAATATCGTCTTTAGAATCCCTATCTTTTGCAACCTTTACGTCTACGGGAAGATGTAGGCGAGTGTCGGTAAACTGAATATTCTTTATCTCATCCGCGACTCCCTCCTCTACAAGCGATTTCCCCACGGCCATTCCCTTTGCTTTGAGAGCGGTACTTGCAAGCGCGCCGCCGAGGCAAATATTATCGGCTATGTTCAAAAATTTTTCTATTACCCTTATCTTTGTAGAAATTTTGGCCCCGCCTATAAGTACTGCAAGCGGCCGCGCGGGATTTGAAAGTATACGAGAGAGAACGCCCACCTCCTTTTCCAAAAGTAACCCTGCGTACGCGGGCAAAATTTTTGGCACGCCAACAATAGATGCATGCGCCCGATGCATCACTCCAAACGCATCCTGCACAAAAACATCGCCGAGCGAAGCAAGCTCTTTTGCGAATCCTTCATCATTCTCTTCCTCGCCTCTATAAAAACGCAGATTCTCCAGAACAACTACCGCATGCTGAGAATTTTCAATCTTTTCGCGCAAACCCTCGCCTGGAGTATCAGCAATAAAATCAACGGAGAGAGATAAGAGTTTCGCCAAATGCTCCGCTGCCGGAGCAAGACTGTGCTCGCTGCCGCTGCCATTTGGCCTTCCGAAGTGGCTTATTATAACAATCTTCTTTGCGCCATTCTCCAAAAGATACTGTATAGTGGAGAGCACTGCGCGCATTCTGAAATCTTCTGTGACTTGTCCGTCTTCCACAGTCACATTAAAGTCAACGCGAAAGAGCACCGTTTTATTCTTTATATCGGCGTCCTTAAGAGTTCTCATATATACTTTTTACCATTTCAACAAACTCGTCAGAATCCAAACTTGCTCCTCCAACCAACAATCCATCTGCCTGGCCCTCCTTGATAAAGACGGCTGAATTTTTTTTGTTTGTGCTCCCCCCATATAAAACCCTTACCTTGTCCGCCTCCTTTCTGTCATAAAGGTTGCTCAAAATCTTGCGTATAAAAATCTTTGCTGAGAGTACATCGTCCGGTGTCGCGGGATTGCCCGTGCCTATCGCCCAGACCGGCTCATACGCGACAACAATATTTTGTATATTTGATTTTTTTACGCCTTCAAACGCCCCGATAATCTGCTCTTTTAGCTTGGGATCGAGCTCATGAGTCCAGTGGCCTTTCGAATCAAAACTGTCGCGCGTATCCTCGCCGATGCATAACACCACTTTCAAGCCCGCCTTCAGGGCAGCTTTAACTTTTTTATTTATAATCTCGTCTGTTTCCCCAAAATACTGCTTGCGCTCGGAGTGGCCGATTATGACATATTCGCAACCCATATCTTTGAGCATTGCCGGGGAAACCGCTCCGGTGTATGCGCCTTTTTGCTCCCAATGACAGCTCTGCGCGCCTTTGGCAAGAGCACCGACAACCGATAGATACGGAAATGGCGGGCACAAAACAATTTCCACATTTTTTAATCCGCGAACCTCTCGCTGAACTGTACCCGAAAGTTCCTCTGCCTCTTTTGAGGAGCTGGGATTCATCTTCCAGTTGGCGACGATTAATTTTTTATAGGTTTCATTTTTCATTTTTCATTTTACTTATATGTCTCCGTATCCACCATATTACCCCTATGACAAGTAAAGTTACAACTACCCAGTCGAATTTATGGAAATAGGGCTTAAGAATATCCCAGTTTTCTCCTGCGACGACCCCTACGTATGTAAGCGCCAGAGAATAGATAAACGAACCGGTAAATACATATGCGACAAACGGCACAATCTTCATCCGTGCTACCCCGGCCGGAATAGCTACGAAACCTCTGATGCCGGGAATCAGCCGCGTTACAAAGATAATCGGCGCGCCGTATTTTTCAAACAATCTTTGGGCAAAATCGATGTCCCCTCGCGTTACAAACACATACTTGCCGTATTTATGCAAAAAAGAAATCCCTACGTAGCGAGAAATAGAATATGAGAAAAGCGTACCCGCGATATTCCCCAAAGCCCCAAGAAACGCAACGAGGTATAGCGAAAATCTTCCCTCAAACACCAGATACCCCGAAAACGGCAAAATAATTTCCGAAGGAATCGGAATAAACGAACCCTCAAGGGCCATCAGGATGAATATTCCCAGATACCCCGTTTCATCGATAAAACTTATTATGTATGAGCTTAATTGCCCCAGAACAACTTCCATATTTTATTCTCGCAAAATAGCTGCTGCATATTCCGGCTCTACTGTAGAAATCTCGACGCCTGTGCCGAATTCAAATCCCGCATCCGTCTCCGTCTTTGGCCTCACCTCAAAATGCCAATGATACTGGTCAAATTCATTTCCACCTATCGGGGCTGTATGAAGATAAAAGTTATAGGGCGGATTGTTCAGTTTCTCGTATATCTTTCCCAGCACCTCTTTAAAGGCCTCTGCGAGCAATTCGATCTCCTCATCGTTTATCTCCTCAAAATACGCGGTGTGATTTTGCGGGAATATACGCACCTCGTATGCGTCTCGCGAGACAAACGGACATATGGCGATGAACTCTTTATTTTGAAAGACAACGCGCTTTTTATCTTCCCTCTCCCAGTCGAGCATCGCACAGTGCACGCATTTGCCGTGTTTTCTATAAAATACGCTTGAGCCGCTCAAGCTCCTGCGGATATCCGAGGGCAAAATTGGAATTGCGATAAGCTGTGAATGCGGATGCGTCAAAGATGCCCCGGCGCCTTTCCCGTGATTGTGGAAGATTGAAACATACTTCACGCATTCATCGTTCTTAAGAGCCAAATATCTTTCTTTGTAGGCACGAAACACTTCGGCGACTTTTTCTTGAGAGAGAAGTGCTATGTGCTTGGAATGATCCCGCGT